>NZ_MEEL01000032.1:0-53770 GCF_001724435.1 Microbacterium sp. SCN 69-37 | reverse complement strand
CTTACTTGATGCCGGTGATCTTGACGCGCGTGAGGTCCTGACGGTGGCCCTGGCGCTTCTTGTAGCCGGTCTTGTTCTTGAACTTCTGGATCACGATCTTCGGGCCGCGCTCCTCGCCGAGGACCTCGGCGGTCACGGTCACCTTCGCGAGCTTGTCGGCGTCGGTCGTCACGGCGTCACCATCGACGAGCAGCACCGCGGGCAGCTCGAGCTTGTCGCCGATCTTGGCCTGCTGACGGTCGAGGACGACGATCGTGCCGACCTCCACCTTCTCCTGACGGCCACCGGCGCGCACAACTGCGTAAACCACTTCACACCTGTTTTTCTTCTGCGGAGCCAACGGCCCCGGCTGTCTTCATGGGACGAGTACGTCCCCTGAGGGTGTACCCAAATATCCAGTGCGGAGGCGAAACTCGACGCACCAAGGGTCTACTTTACCGGATGCCGGGGCCATCGGCAAAAGCGACGCAAGGCGTGTCGCGCGTCGACCTAGACTGCGAGGATGGCGATCCTCATCGACGACCCGCGCTGGCCCGCCCACGGGAGGTTGTGGGCGCACCTGGTCAGCGACAGCGACCTCGATGAACTGCACGCCTTCGCGGCCGCGAACGGCATCCCGCGGCGCGGATTCGATCGCGATCACTACGACGTTCCCGAGGATGAGCTGACGCGCCTCGTCGCCGCCGGTGCCGAGCACGTCAGCGGCCACGAACTCGTCAAGCGTCTGATCGCCTCGGGCCTGCGGATCACGGCACGCGAGCGTCGCGAGGGCTGACCGCTCCCCCGCCACGCGCGAGCATCACTCGGCGGCGGGCTCGGCCGTCGGCGTCGCCGCCACCGGGGTGCCGGTCAGCGCGGCGGTGGTGACGCGTCGGCGTCCCCGACCCTGGCCAGGAGCCTTCGGCTCCGGAAGAGCGCTCAGCACCGAGTCGAGGAGGATCTCCTTCTCGCTCCGCTCGTTGGCCGAGGAGCGAGAAGCCGGCTCGCGCTTCTTGCGGGGACGCTTGGCGCGCTCGGGTGCGGCCTCAGGCTGCGCATCGATCAATGTCACCGCCGGGGCCTCTGCGGCCTCCGGTGCATCCTCGGCTGCGGTGTGGATGGTGGATGCGGCGATCTGCGCGAGCGCGGACTTCGCACTCTCGGTGATCACGTGCGTGCCGCCGCTCACGGAGCCGTTGCCGCCGGCGGCGGCGGGCGAGGAGCTCTGTCGCGACCGACGGCCGCCGGTCGACGCGGGCGCCTGCGCGCCACGGTGCTTGACGACCGGGTCGTGATGCACGATCACGCCGCGACCGGCGCAGACCTCGCAGGCCTCGCTGAAGGTCTCGAGCAGTCCCAGTCCCAGCTTCTTGCGGGTCATCTGCACGAGGCCGAGCGAGGTCACCTCGGCGACCTGATGCTTGGTGCGATCGCGGCTGAGGCACTCGACGAGGCGTCGCAGCACGAGATCGCGGTTGGACTCGAGCACCATGTCGATGAAGTCGACGACGATGATGCCGCCGATGTCGCGCAGGCGGAGCTGGCGGACGATCTCCTCGGCGGCCTCGAGGTTGTTCTTGGTGACCGTCTCCTCCAGGTTGCCGCCGGAGCCGACGAACTTGCCGGTGTTGACGTCGACCACCGTCATGGCCTCCGTGCGATCGATGACGAGCGAGCCGCCCGACGGCAGCCAGACCTTCCGGTCCAGCGCCTTCTCGATCTGCTCTGTCACGCGGAAGCGGTCGAACGGGTCCTGGTCGTCTTCGTACTTCTCCACGCGCTCGAGAAGGTCCGGCGCGACGCCGGCCAGATAGGCCGTGATCGTCTGGTAAGCGTCCTCGCCCTGGATGAGCATCTTGGAGAAGTCCTCGTTGAAGACATCGCGGACGATCTTCACGAGCAGGTCGGGCTCGGAGTGCAGGAGCGCAGGAGCGCCGATCTTCTCGACCTGAGACGAGATGTGCTCCCACTGCGCGGTGAGCCGCTGCACATCGCGCGTCAGCTGCTCTTCCGTGGCGCCCTCTGCGGCCGTGCGCACGATGACGCCGCTGGATTCCGGCAGCACCTCCTTGAGGATGCGCTTGAGGCGCGCGCGCTCGGTGTCGGGGAGCTTTCGCGAGATGCCGTTCATGGCGCCGCCCGGCACGTACACGAGGTAACGGCCCGGCAGTGAGATCTGACTCGTCAGGCGCGCGCCCTTGTGGCCGACGGGGTCCTTCGTGACCTGGACGAGAACGCGGTCGCCGCTCTTGAGCGCCAGCTCGATGCGCCGCGGCTGGTTGCCCGTCTCCACGGCATCCCAGTCGACCTCTCCGGAGTAGAGCACGGCGTTGCGGCCCCGGCCGATGTCGACGAAGGCAGCCTCCATGCTCGGCAGCACGTTCTGCACGCGGCCGAGGTACACGTTGCCGATGAGCGAGGACTCCTGGCTGCGAGCGACGTAATGCTCGACCAGCACGTTGTCTTCGAGAACCGCGATCTGGATGCGACCGTTCTTCGAGCGCACGATCATGTCGCGGTCGACGGCCTCGCGCCGGGCGAGGAACTCGGCCTCCGTGACGACGGTGCGGCGGCGTCCGGCCTCGCGGCCGTCGCGGCGACGCTGCTTCTTGGCCTCGAGGCGCGTCGATCCCTTGATCCGCTGCGGCTCGGTGATCAACTCCACGGCGCGCCGGCGAGGCTGGCTCTGCTCTCGCGGGGTGTCATCATCGTTGGCCGACGATCCGCCGCCACGTCGACGGTTGCGCCGGCGCGCGCTCGTGCCGGACTCGGAGGGCCCCTCGTCCCGGTCGTCTCCCTGATCGACACGGATGCCGGGACGCGCGGGAAGCGGCACGATCTGCGGGGCGTAGAAGACCAGCTTCGTCGAGACGGCGGAGACGAACTCGGCGGGCAGGAGCCCGAGGCTCACAGCCGTGACGGGCTCCGTCGCTTCGGGTTCCGTCGCTTCGGGTTCCGTCGCTTCGGGCTCGGTGGCTTCGGGCTCGGCGGCGTCGGACTCGCTGCCGGCGGCCTCGGTGCTCTCAGCATCCGCGGCCTCCGCCTCGCCGCTGTGCTCCTCCGCGACCGGCGCGCCGTCAATGATAGGCGCGTCCTCGGCGGCGGCGTCGTCGTGCGTGCCGGCGGCGGCGTCGTGCGTGCCGGCGTCCGTGGGCGCACCAGCCTCCTCGATGGAGGGAAGCGACGGGGTCAGGACCTCGTCGGCAGGGATTGTGGACTGATCGTTGTTCTCATCGGCCATCTCTGGCTTACTCCTCGCCGCCGGCTCCGCGTGCCGTCGGGTGAACTCTGGCGGCGTCACCCGATAGTGGGGAACCGCATACTCACTCGGTCTGCAGCCTCACCCGCTCGTCGGCGGGACTCGTGCTGCCAAGGGCGTTCATCGCCCGAAGTCTTCGGTGATGCGTGGTGCGGCGCGGCCGCGATGCATCGGCCACCATTATCGCATCATCCGACGAAGATTGAGCAGAGCGACGCTCGGACCGTGCTCTGACGCTCACTCGGTCTCCCAGCAGCGACCGTCCGTGTGGATGCGATAATCGCCAGCATGTCCGCGCAGACCATCGACACCCGCCCGAAGATCCTCGCCATCTGGCTGGTGATCGCGGGAGTCATCGGGTGGATCGCGGCGTTCGCCCTGACGTTGGAGAAATTCGACAAGGCCACCGGATCGACCGCACCGGCGTCATGCGACTTCAGTGTCGTCGTGCAGTGCAGTGCGAACCTCGACTCCGCTCAGGGCAGCGTCTTCGGCTTCCCCAACCCCATCCTGGGCCTCACCGGATGGATGGCGCCGATCGTGGTGGGGATGGCTGTTCTCGCCGGCGCCCGTTTCGCCCGCTGGTTCTGGCTCACGTTCTTCGCGGGCGTCACGTTCGCCTTCGGATTCGTGATCTGGCTGATCACCCAGAGCATCTTCTTCCTCGGAACGCTGTGCCCCTGGTGCATGGTCACGTGGCTCGTCACGATCCCGACGTTCTACGCCGTGGCGGTCCAGCTGCTGCGCTCGGGCGTGATCTCCTCCCACCCGCGTGTGCGTGCCGTCGGCGACTCTCTGGCCGCGTGGGTCCCGCTCATGGCGTTCGTGTCGTATGCGGTGGTGCTCCTGCTCGCGCAGCTGCGGCTGGACGCCGTCCCGCAGCTGCTCGACGTCATCTTCTGAGATTCCGCGTCGCCGGCGCCCGGCGCTCGAACGGCCGGTGCCCTCCCGTCTCAGGGACGGAAGGGCACCGGATCGCGCAGGGTGGGATCAGAACCAGATCGCCAGTTCACGTGCGGCCGACTCGGGGCTGTCGCTGCCGTGGACGAGGTTCTGCTGAACCTTCAGTCCCCAGTCTCGGCCGAAGTCTCCCCGGATCGTGCCGGGTGCCGCGGTCGTGGGATCGGTCGTGCCGGCGAGTGAACGGAAGCCCTCGATGACGCGGTTGCCGGCGAGACGGATCGCGACCGACGGCCCGGAGAGCATGAACTCGAGAAGCGGCTCGTAGAAGGGCTTGCCCGCGTGCTCGGCGTAGTGCTGCTCGAGGACGTCACGGTCGGGCTCGACCAGCTTGATGTCGACCAGGGCGTAACCCTTGGCCTCGATGCGCGCGAGGATCGCTCCGGTCAGGCCGCGCGCCACGCCGTCAGGCTTGACGAGGACGAGGGTCTCTTCGGTGGGCATTTCAGTCTCCGTTCGTGACGTGCGGGGAAGCGCCTGCGCGGACCGCGTTGCGGCGGTCGAGCGCTCTGCCCTTGATGGTCGCATACGCGTACATGCCCCCGAAAATCACTCCCACGAGGACGAGTGCGGGCACGAGCAGTCCGCCGAGCACGACGACGACCTGCCAGAGCCAGCCGAGCAGGATGCCCACACGTGAGCGGGTCAGGCCGGTGGTGATGACCATGAGTGCCGCGAGGACGGAGCCGCCGACGATCCCCCACCATGAGGGGATGCCGTCGGGAAGGGCGTTCAGGCCATAGATCGCCAGGCCGCCGAGGAAGACGATGATCGACTCGAATCCGAGCACGACCTGCGCGAGCGACTCTTCCGCGCCGCGCGCGCGTCGCACGCGCCCGCTCACGCGCTCCACCCCGCCTTCCAGTCACCGTCGGCAGCAAGTTGCAGGGCCTCGCCCGCCAGCACGACGCTGCCCGCGATGACGACGGCGCGTCGGTTCGAGCCCGCCGCCCATTCGCGCGCGGCTTCGGCCGCGTCGGCGAGGTCGCGGTGCACGGTGACGGGAACTCCCGCAGCTTCGACCAGGTCGGCCAGCGCATCGGGGTCGGCCGCCCGCTCGGAGTCCGGCGCCGTCACGAACACCTGGGTCGCCGCCGGCGCGACAGTGGCGACGATCCCCGCGATGTCCTTGTCGGCGAACGCGCCGAGCACGATGCCCCATTCGTCGAAGTCGAACGAGTCGCCCAGCGCGGCCACCAGGGCGCGTGCGCCGTGCGGGTTGTGCGCGCTGTCGATGAGCACGGTGGGCGCGACACCGATCAGCTGGAGACGGCCGGGCGAGGTCACCTGTGCGAGTCCGTCGGTGAGCACATCGGGCGCGATCGGCTGTCGGCCGGCGCCGATGAGCGACTCGACGGCCGCGATGGCCAGGGCCGCGTTGTGCCCCTGGTGTGCGCCGTACAGCGGCAGGTAGAGATCGTCGTATGTCGCCGCGAGGCCCCGCACGCTGAGCTGCTGTCCGCCGACGGCGAGCGTCTGGCTCGTGAGGCCGAAGGCGGTCCCCTCGACCGCGAGGGACGCGCCTCGCGCGGCCGCGGCTGTGGTGAGGACGTCCAGGGCCGAGGGATCCTGCTGTGCCGACACCGCGGCGGCGTCGGTCTTGATGATCCCCGCTTTGACGGCGGCGATCTCGGCGATCGTGTGTCCGAGCTTGTCGGCGTGGTCGAGATCGATCGGTGCGATCACCGCGACGTCGCCGTCGGCCGTGTTCGTCGAGTCCCACGTGCCGCCCATCCCGACCTCGATGACGGCCACGTCCACCGGCGCGTCAGCGAAGGCCACGAAGGCGAGCACCGTGAGCAGCTCGAAGAAGGTGAGAGCGGCGTCCCCGGATGCCGCGAGCTCGGCATCGACGAGGTCGACGATCGGGGCGATCTCGTCCCAGGCATCGGCGATGAGTGCGTCCTCGATCGGCTCCCCGTCGATCATGATCCGCTCGGTGAAGCGTTCGAGGTGAGGACTCGTGAACAGCCCCGTGCGCAACCCGTGGGCGCGCACGATCGATTCGATGATGCGGCTGGTCGAGGTCTTCCCGTTCGTCCCGGTCACATGCACGACGCGGTAGGTCCGCTGCGGATCGTCGAGCAGTTCCAGCACGCGGCGGGTGCGTTCGACGCGGGGCTGCACCCATTGCTCGCCCTGGCGGGTCAACAGGGCGCGGTAGACGGCGTCGGCGCGCTGGCGGTCGTTCACGAGGACGCTCCGATCCGGGTCACGGCAACGGTGACGTCGCCGGTGTTGGCGTACGTGCCGGCGGCGACCACCGCCGTGTGATCGGCGTCGATCGTCTCGGCGGCAGCCAACACCGATCCCTCTCCGACGAGCGCGGTGCCCTCGGGTGAGACGACCGCGTAGTCGAGGGCGAGTGTCTCGCCCGCGACGTCCGCGGTGGCGAAGGCGGCCGCGACGGCCGCGGCATCCTCCGATGCGGAGAACAGCAGCTGCAGGCGGATGCGGTCGCTCACGTCGAAGCCGGCGGCCTTGCGGGTATCCTGCACGGCGCGGATGATGTCGCGCGCGAGACCCTCGGCTTCGAGCTCGGGCGTCGTGGTGGTGTCGAGCAGCACGAAGCCGCCCTGGCGGTCTCCCGCACCCGTCAGCACCGCGAGCGCCTCGCCGTCGGGGCGTCCGGCGGTCTCGAGCACGAGGTCGTACTCCCCCGGCTCCAGGGCGATCCCGCCGACGACGACAGAGCCGTCGGCGTCCGTCCACTCCCCTGCGCGGGCGGCGGCGATCACCTGCTGCACCTGCTTGCCCAGGCGGGGACCGGCGGCGCGGGCGTTGACCGACAGGCGGTGCGTGATGCCGTAGTCGACCGCCGTGCTCGCCTCGAGCTCGACGAGCTCCACGGCCTTCACGTTGAGCTCGTCGCGCAGAATGTCCTCGAACTGTGCGAGCGCCTCGGCGTCCGGCACCACGACCGTGAGCCGCGGCAGGGGCAGGCGCACGCGTTTGCCCTCCTTCTTGCGGAGGGCGTTCGCGACGCTCGAGACCTCACGGACGGCGTCCATCGCGGTGCGGATGTCGGATGCCGTCGGGAACGCGTCGGCGTCCGGCCAGTCCTCCAGGTGCACGCTGCGACCACCGGTCAGGCCCTGCCACACGCGCTCGGAGATCAGCGGGATCAACGGCGCGGCGACGCGCGTCAACGTCTCGAGCACCGTGTAGAGCGTGTCGAACGCGTCGGTGGATGCCGGGTCGTCAGTCACCCCCACCCAGAAGCGGTCGCGCGATCGGCGGACGTACCAGTTGGTCAGCGCCTCGGCGAAGTCGCGGAGCTTCGCCGCGGCCGTCGTCGAATCCAGCTGCTCCAGGTCGGCGGCGACGCCGCGCACGAGGTCGCCGGTCAGCGCGAGGATGTAGCGGTCCAGAACGTTCGTCGAGTCGGTGCGCCACGTCGCCTGGTAGCCCCCGGGGGCGGCGGCGTTCGCGTACGTCGCGAAGAAGTACCACGTGTTCCACAGCGGCAGCAGGAACTCGCGCACTCCGGCGCGGATCCCCTCCTCGGTGACGATGAGGTTGCCGCCGCGCAGCACCGAGGACGCCATGAGGAACCACCGCATGGCGTCGGAGCCGTCGCGGTCGAACACCTCGCTGACATCCGGATAGTTGCGCAGCGACTTGCTCATCTTCTGCCCGTCGCTTCCGAGCACGATTCCGTGGCAGGCGACACCCGTGAAGGCTGGCCGGTCGAACAGGGCACCGGACAGGACGTGCATGACGTAGAACCAGCCGCGCGTCTGGCCGATGTACTCCACGATGAAGTCGGCCGGCGCGTGCTCGTCGAACCACTCCCGGTTCTCGAACGGGTAGTGCACCTGGGCATACGGCATCGACCCCGAGTCGAACCAGACGTCGAAGACGTCCTCGATGCGTCGCATGGTGCTCGCACCCGTCGGATCGTCCGGGTTCGGGCGCGTCAGCTCGTCGATGAAGGGACGGTGCAGATCGATGTCGCCGGCGGCATTGCGCGGGAGCCGGCCGAAGTCGCGCTCCAGGTCGGCGAGCGACCCGTACACGTCCACGCGCGGGTACTCCGGGTTGTCACTGCGCCAGACCGGGATCGGCGAGCCCCAGAAGCGGTTGCGGCTGATGGACCAGTCGCGGGCGCCTTCGAGCCACTTGCCGAACTGGCCGTGCTTGACGTTCTCCGGCGCCCAGGTGATCTGTTCGTTCAGTTCGATCAGACGGTCCTTGATCGCCGTGACGCGCACGAACCAGCTGGAGACGGCCTTGTAGATCAGAGGGTTGCGGCAGCGCCAGCAGTGCGGGTAGGAGTGCTCGTAGGAGGCTTCGCGCAGCAGGCGACCCTCGGCGCGCAGCAGACGGATGAGCGGACGGTTGGCGTCCATCCACAGCTCGCCCGCGACATCGCCGACCTGCGGGAGGAAGCGTCCGCCGTCGTCGAGGCTCATGATGAGCGGGATGCCGGCCGCCTCGGTGATCCGCTGGTCGTCCTCACCGAACGCCGGTGCCTGGTGCACGATGCCGGTGCCGTCGGTCGTGCTGACGTAGTCGTCGACGAGGATGCGCCAGGCGCTCTCGGTGCCCCACACCTCGGCATCCGCGTAATAGTCGAAGAGCCGGTCGTAATGCACGTCCGCCAGCTCGCTGCCGAGAATGGTCCGTTCCACGGCTTCGGCCGCCTCGGCCGCGTTCTCGTATCCGAGATCCTTCGCATAACCGCCGAGCAGATCGGAAGCGAGCAGGTAGCGATGTGCCGCCGCGCCCTCGTCGTCGCCGGATGCCGGGACATCCGCCGCTCCGTTCGGCCCGCCCGGCACGACGACGTACTCGATGTCGGGGCCGACGGCCAGAGCGAGGTTGGTCGGCAGCGTCCAGGGCGTGGTCGTCCACGCCAGGGCACGGACACCGGTGAGCCCCAGGCTCTCCGCCTTCACGCCGACGAGCGGGAACGTGACGGTGACCGAGGGGTCCTGCCGCATCTTGTAGACGTCGTCGTCCATGCGCAGCTCGTGGTTCGACAAAGGAGTCTCATCCCGCCAGCAGTAGGGCAGCACGCGGTGCCCCTCGTAGGCGAGGCCCTTGTCCCAGAGCTCCTTGAACGCCCAGAGCACCGACTCCATGTAGCCCGTGTCGAGCGTCTTGTAGCCGCGTTCGAAGTCGACCCAGCGCGCCTGGCGGGTGACGTAGTCCTCCCATTGCTGCGTGTACTCGAGCACCGACTCGCGGGCCTTCGCGTTGAAGGAAGCGATCCCCATCTGCTCGATCTCGCTCTTCTCGGTGATGCCGAGCTGCTTCATGGCCTCGAGCTCAGCGGGAAGGCCGTGCGTGTCCCAGCCGAAGACGCGGTCGACTTTCTTGCCCCGCATCGTCTGGAAGCGCGGGAAGAGGTCCTTCGCGTATCCGGTCAGCAGGTGTCCGTAGTGCGGCAGTCCGTTGGCGAACGGCGGGCCGTCGTAGAAGACCCACTCCTCGGCGCCGTCGCGCTGCGCGATCGACGCGCGGAAGGTGTCGTCGCGCGCCCAGAAGTCGAGCACGTCGCGCTCGATCGCGGGAAAGCGCGGGCTCGGAGACACGTCGGCGGCGGGCCCGAAGGGGCTCGTGACGCCGGCGGCGGGGTTCGTCGAGGGACGGGGGTAGCTCATGTCACTCCAGCAGGTGCTCGTGCATCGGATTCGTGCAGTCTTCCTGCGAGGACGATCGTGCGACCGCGGTACCACCCCGCTTGCCGACACCCATCGTCGGCCACTCATGCGACGGCTGTGACGGGCCTGCCCCGCGCGGTTCTAGTGACCCCGGGGGTTCCCTGGGCGTTCTTCCGCGAGCTCCCCGGTGATGGCCGGATCGGTGCTGATCAGACCATCATACCGGGCGCGTAGGCTCGAGGGATGGCTGCCCGCTCCTCCGGTTCTCTCGGCCCCCGGCCTCCGCGAATCAGCGCCCCCGACGTTCCCACCGACCTCGACGCGGTCAGCGCGCTGCGCAGCCGGGCCGACCTGCTCGGCGTTCTCGTCGACGGCCTGGGCGGCGAGGTGGATGCCGCGCACTGCCGTCTCGTCGAGTCTCGGGTGGCTGCGGCATCCGGACCGGCCGCCGGTCACGTCGACGCCACGGGCGCCACGTTCGTCGACGTCGCGGTCGACCAGCTCCGCGCGATGGCGCTGGTCGCCCGTGACGGAAGCTGGCGCAATGTCGAGCTGACCGGCGGGCGTATCGCGACGCTCGACGGGCTGCGGGTGCGCTGGGACAGCGTCGTGGTGCGAGGGGCGCACATCGACTACCTCTCGCTGCCGTCCGCCGAGCTCACCGACGTGCTCTTCGTCGACTGCAGCTTCGGCTCGATCGATCTGCCTGAGGCGCGACTCGCGCGGGTCGCCTTCGAGGGATGCCGCGTCGACGAGGTCGACACGCGTGGAATGCGAGGCGACGATGTGGATCTGCGCGGGCTCGAAGCGCTCGCATTCACCGATGTTCGTGCGCTCACCGGTGCCTGGCTCCAGCCCCGACAGGCTGAGCTTCACGCCCCCGCGTTCGCGCAGGCTCTCGGCATCCGGATCGTCGCGTGAACATCGCGACGGCCCGGCTGCGGCTGCGAGAGATGACCGACGAGGATCTGCCGGACCTGCGCGCGATCCTCCACGACCCGGAGGCGATGACGGCGTACAACGGCGCGTTCAGCGATGCGGAATCGTCGGCGTGGCTGCGTCGCACGCAGCAGCGGTACCGGGACGACGGTTTCGGGCTGTGGGCGGTGGTGCACAGCGGGACGGGCAGGATGATCGGGCAGTGCGGCATCACGCGGCAGCAGATCGATGACGACGAGATCGTCGAGGTCGGCTACCTGTTCCAGCGCGCTCACTGGGGTCACGGGTACGCCGTCGAGGCCGCCGCCGGGTGTCGTGACTGGGCGTTTTCGACGCTGGGGATCGACGAGCTGTACGCGAAGATCCGCTCGACGAACGTGGCCTCGATGAACGTCGCGATCCGACTCGGCATGACGGTGCGCCGCACCTTCACCACCCACCACCGCGGCGTCGACATGCCACACCTCGCCTTCGCCGTCGACCGCAGTGCGTGGGAGCGCCACGCCGATGCGCGGCCGATTGGTTCGCGAGGAGATGTCGAGATCGGATCGGGTCGGGCGTTCCTCGGCATCCGCCATTTCGTCGGAACCTACCGGCGCGCGCCCGGTAGACTGGGGCGCACATTCCACACTCAGGCACGCTCACACAGTGCCGCACATATCGTTCGAGGAGATCCATGTCCGACGCGCAGATTCCCGACAAGCCCGCCCTGGAGGGCCTCGAGCAGAAGTGGGATGCCGCGTGGAGCGCGGCGGGCACCTACCTCTTCGACCGCGACGCAGCGAAGGCCAAGGGTCGCGCCGGCGTCTTCTCCGTCGACACGCCGCCGCCGACCGCGTCGGGATCGCTCCACATCGGCCACGTCTTCAGCTACACCCACACCGACGTGAAGGTGCGCTTCGAGCGGATGCGTGGCAAGACGGTGTTCTACCCCATGGGATGGGATGACAACGGGTTGCCCACCGAGCGTCGCGTGCAGAACTTCTACGGAGTGCGCTGCGACACGTCATTGTCGTACGACCCCTCCTTCACTCCCCCGTTCCGCGGCGACGCGAAGAGCTTGAAGCCCGCCGATCAGGTGCCCATCAGCCGCCGCAACTTCATCGAGTTGTGCGAGGAGCTGACGCTCGAAGACGAGAAGGCGTTCGAGGCTGTCTTCCGTCAGCTCGGACTTTCGGTCGACTGGACGCAGACGTACCGCACGATCTCGGACGACACCATCCGCACGAGCCAGCTCGCGTTCCTGCGCAACCTCGAGCGCGGTGAGGCGTATCAGGCGCTCGCGCCGACGCTGTGGGACATCGACTTCCGCTCCGCGATCGCCCAGGCCGAGCTCGAGGATCGCGAACAGCAGGCGTCGTATCACCGTCTCGCCTTCCACAAGAGCGACGGCTCGGGAGACATCCACATCGAGACGACCCGCCCCGAACTGCTCGCGGCCTGCGTGGCGCTGGTCGCCAATCCCGGCGACGAGCGGTACCAGCCGTACTTCGGCCAGACGGTTCGCACGCCGATCTTCGACGTGGAGGTGCCCGTCCTCGCGCACCCGCTCGCCCAGCAGGACAAGGGTTCGGGCATCGCCATGGTGTGTACGTTCGGAGATGTCACCGACATCATCTGGTGGCGTGAGCTCGATCTGCCCAACCGGACGATCCTCGGCCAGGACGGACGTATCCTTCCCGACGCCCCCGAGGCCGTGACCACGGATGCCGCAAAGGCCGCCTACGCCGAGCTGGCCGGGCTCACCGTCTTCAGCGCCAAGAAGAAGATGGTCGAGCTGCTGGAGGCCTCGGGCGAGCTGCTGCAGGTTTCGAAGCCGTTCAGCCACCCGGTGAAGTTCTACGAGAAGGGTGACCGTGCGCTGGAGATCGTCTCCACGCGCCAGTGGTACCTGCGCAACGGCGCCCGCGACGAGGCGTTCCGCGAGAAG
The DNA here is from genome assembly GCF_001724435.1 of Microbacterium sp. SCN 69-37. NCBI lineage: Bacteria > Bacillati > Actinomycetota > Actinomycetes > Micrococcales > Microbacteriaceae > Microbacterium > Microbacterium sp. SCN 69-37. Next base: position 41,094 of record NZ_MEEL01000032.1, on the reverse strand, counting down.
CTCATCGCACTCGGTCAGGGCATGCAGTGGCATCCGGACTTCATGCGCGTGCGCTACGAGAACTGGACCAACGGCCTGACCGGTGACTGGCTCATCAGCCGCCAGCGCTTCTTCGGCGTGCCGATCCCCGTCTGGTATCCGCTCGACGAGAACGGCGAGCGGGTCGAGGGCGGTGTGATCACCGCCGAGGTCGCGAGCCTGCCGGTCGACCCGACGACCGACGTGCCGCCCGGCTTCACGGAGTCCCAGCGCGGCGTGCCCGGCGGCTTCGAGGGTGAGAAGGACATCTTCGACACGTGGGCGACCTCCTCGCTCACGCCGCAGCTGGCCGGCGGATGGCAGCGCGACGAAGAGCTCTGGAACGTCGTCGCGCCGTTCGACCTGCGTCCCCAGGGCCAGGACATCATCCGCACCTGGCTGTTCTCCACGATGGTCCGCTCGGCCCTGGAAGACGATCGCGCTCCGTGGTCGGATGCCGCCATCAGCGGCTTCATCGTCGACCCCGACCGCAAGAAGATGTCGAAGTCCAAGGGCAACGTGGTCACCCCCGCCGACATCCTCGACCAGCACGGCACCGACGCGGTGCGGTACTGGGCCGCATCGAGCCGGCTCGGCGCCGATGCCGCGTTCGACCCCCAGAACCCGACGCAGGTGAAGATCGGGCGACGCCTGGCGATCAAGGTACTCAATGCAGCCAAGTTCGTGCTGTCGTTCCCCGTGCCGGCGGGCGCCGAGGTGACCCACGCTCTGGATGCCGCGATGCTCGCGACTCTCGACCGTGTGGTGCGCGACGCCACGGCCGCCTTTGAGGCGTACGACCATGCCCGCGCCCTGGAGATCACCGAAGCGTTCTTCTGGACGTTCTGCGACGACTATCTCGAACTCGTCAAGGAGCGCGCCTACAACCAGACCGACGTCGGACAGGCCTCCGCGGCACTCGCGTTGCGCACGGCGCTGTCGACGTTGCTGCGTCTCCTCGCCCCCGTGCTCGCGTTCGCGACGGAGGAAGCCTGGTCATGGTTCGAGGACGGCTCGGTGCACACCGCGTCCTGGCCTGAGCCTGTCGAGGGCGGCGCACCCGGTGACCCGGGCGTGCTCGCGGCGGCCAGCGCTGCGCTCATCGGCATCCGCCGTGCCAAGACCGAGGCCAAGGCGTCTCAGAAGACGCCGGTGGCGCGCCTCGTGCTCGGCGGCGACGACGTGACCATCGCCGCCCTCCGTCTCGCAGAGGGCGACCTCAAGGCTGTCGGGCGCATCGCCGAGCTGGAGCTGGTCGGTGGCGGGGAAGGCCTGGTCGTGCAGGCCGTCGAGCTCGCTCCGGAGGCGTGAGATGCAGCTCGGGACACGATGGACCAGCGGCGACGAGCCGCCGGCGGCCGTTCCTGCCGTCCTGCGACCGCAGATCCACGCTGTCGATCGCGCGCTTCCCGGCGACGACCTCGGCCAGCCGCGCCCTCGCTGGACGCTGACCTTCTTGGAGGGGCGCCCGATCGCCGAGTTGGACACCGGCGTGATCGTGGAGGCCACGGCATCCGGTGAGGTGCTCGTGCGGCACGACGACGAGGATGAGTTCGGCTGAGAACGGGCGCTCCTAGGTGAAGGACGGCGTCGGGCGGCACGACGTCGTAGACGAGCCGGGCGACGGGCCCAGCCGCGTGAGCAGAGCGCAAGGAGAGGCGCTCTGCTTCGCTGCGCCGGGGCAGCGGCGGCGCCCCTGCGCCGGGCGTGACGGGCGCGACCGACACGGCGATCTCGTCGAGGGCACCCGCGTCGAAGAACTGACCCGCCAGGTCTCCGCCCCCCACGACCCAGATGTCGCGGTCTCCTGCCGACGCGCGGATCCGCGGCAGCGCCGCCATAGAGGTCTCGCCGGCGCTCGGGGCGCACCAGCAGATCCTCCGCCGCGAGTACCCACTCGTACGTCGTCGCCCCCTCCACCAGAGCGCCGGCGTTCGAGGGGGAGCAGGTCTGGATCGGGGTCGGTCCCGCCGGCCGCCTCGAGCGCCGTCAAGCGATCTCCGCTCCCGCCTGTCGCGTCCCCGCGATGAGCAGTCGCATGCCGAGGAGCGCGACGATCGCCGTCGCGGCGCCACCGATGAGGAAGGGCAGGCGCAGATCGATCCGCGCGACGAGGCCGCCGAGGATCGTGGCGATCGGGAACAGCCCCCAGGTGAGGGTGCGCGTGATGCCGAGCACGCGGCCGAACATATCGGGCGGGATGATCTGCTGACGCAGGCTGCCCCACGGCACGTTCCAGATCGACACCGCGCACGCGGCGGTTGCGAAGGCGAGGATGGCCGTCCAGACCGACGGTGCGATGCCGGTGAGCAGCATCGCGACACCTCCGCTGAGGATTGCTGCGAACATCACCGGGCCCCGCCCCCATCGAGCCACCAGACGCGGCGCGAGCAGCGATCCGCACAGGGCGCCTACCCCGAGACCGGCGGTGACGAACCCGATGGCAGCGGCCGGGACGGCCAGCGCGTCGACGAAGAAGAGGACGATGACCGCCTGCGCGAAAGCCAGCGCGCTTCCGGTGAACGAGGTGAACACGACCATCGTGCGCAGATAGCGGTGATGCCACAGGTAGGAGAGCGCCTCCCGCGCCCCCGAGCGCTGTGCAGCAGGACGAGCGGCGTCGTCGGGATCGGCCGGCGTGCGAAGCGGCCGAGCCGCCGGAAGGGGAAGCAGCAGAGCGAGGACGACCGGGACAAGGTACCCCGCCGAACCGATCCAGAGCGGCAGGGCGAGTGAGGCGGCGAACAGGATGCCGGAGATCGGGGTGGCGATGAAACTGTCGACGGTCACCTGAGCAGCCTGGATCCACCCGTTCGCGCGATCGAGCTGATCACGCTCGACCACGCCGGGGATGACCGCATTCGTGGCGTTGTCGAACAGCGTCTCGCCCAGACCGAACACCAGCGTGCCGACGAACAGCGCCAGAGGCTCAGGCTGCCGGAGGCACCGAGGATGGCGAGCCACAGCGCCACGCTTCCCCGGATCACGTTCGCCAACGCCATGACGTAGCGCCGATCCAGGCGGTCGACGATCAGCCCCGCGGGCAAGCCGAAAATCAACCACGGCACGAACGCCAGTGCCGACAGCACCGAGATCACCAGCGGGTCGGAGCTCAGCGTGATGGCGATCAGGGGCACCGCCGTGCGTCCGACACCGTCGGCGAGGTTGCTGAAGACCGCCGCCGACCACAGCGTGCGAAAACCCCGCCCGGGCGGGGCCCGGTGGACGGGTGGCAGCGGCGAGGATGCCGGTGCCCCGGCATCCTCGTGCGTGGCGGGCGTCGTCATGAGCTGAGTCCATCTTCGGGGAGCGGGAAAACATCGGTGCGGATGCTGATGGGCTGGAGGTCCGCGCCGGTCTGATCGCGGTAGAGGTCGCCGTAGCGCAGCACGAGCTCGTGCATCTCGGTGATGAGCGCCTCCGTCTGCGCCGGAGTGAGTCGCAACGTCGAGGTCGCGACCATCGCGTTGGCTTCGTCGAGGCCGCCGGGAGAGGCCAAGCTCTCGGTCACGTAGCGCATCAACTGCTGGTGACGCCGCGTGAGGAACTCGCTCATGACGAGCTGCGTGGACGCCTTGCCGGCGGGCGTCTTCATCGCCTCGGGGTTGGTGAAGGAGATGCCGCCGCGGGGCCGCTCCCACCAGCGCTCGCGTCCCGTGCCGCGGTCACTGAGCTCTCGGATGAGGTCGTGCTTCGCGAGTGCGCGTAGGTGGTAGCTGGTTGCCCCGGACGACTCCCCCGTCATCGCCGCCAAGGAACTGGCCGTCTGCGGGCCGTACTGGTTGAGGATGTCGAAGATCTCGATCCGCAGCGGGTGGGCGAGGGCGCGCAGCGCTCCGGCGTCGAGTCGGCGCTCTTCGGCGCGTCCCGTTACGGATCCGTCGGGTGCATCATCGGGGATCATAATGCAAAGCTACTCTTGCAAAGAATGCTTTGCAACCAGATCTTTGGAGATTTCCGGCCTACGCTGGAGGGATGATCGACGTCGACTCCAATCCTCTGCTGGCACCCTCTTCACTGCCCTACGGCCTCCCCGACTACTCGTCGATCGCCCCGGCGCACTATCTCCCCGCGTTCATGGAGGGGTTCGCGCGGCACCGCAGCGAGATCGATGCCATCGTCGCTGACGAGTCCGCCCCCACGTTCGAGAACACGATCGTCGCGTTGGAGCGCGCCGGAGAGCTCTTGGGCCAGGTGGCGCGCACCTTCTACACGGTCTCCTCAGCCGACGCGTCGCCCGAGATCCAGGAGATCGAAGAGACGCTCGCGCCGCTGATGGCCGCCCATCACGATGCCGTGCAATTGGACGGCGCGCTCTTCGCGAGAGTACGGGCCGTTTTCGACAGTCGCGACGAACATGCGCTGAGCGCAGAGGAGCGCTATCTGGTCGAACGTCGATTCCGCGAGATGGCTCATGCCGGCGCGGGGCTCGACGATGCCGAGAAGCAGCAGCTCACGGATCTCAACCAGCGGCTGTCGGTGCTCACGACGACGTTCGAGAAGAATCTGCTCGCGGACACGAACGACCTCGCCGTCGTCTTCGACTCCGCGGACGAGCTCGACGGCCTGACGGACGGTGAGTTGTCTGCCGCCGCGCAGAATGCCGCGGACCGCGGACTCGAGGGGCGCTACGTCGTGACGCTCACGCTCTTCACCGGGCATCCGTACCTGTCGAGCCTCACGCGCCGCGAGAGCCGCCGACGTCTGCTCGCGGCCTCGCGATCGCGTGGCTCGCGCGGCAACGCGAACGACAATCGCGACGTGCTGCCTCAGATCGTGCGCCTGCGTGCGCAGCGGGCTGCGCTCCTCGGATACGAGAACCACGCCGCCTACGTGACCAGCGACGAGACGGCCGGCTCTCCCGGGGCCGTCCGTGCGCTGTTGCGGCAGCTCGCTGCACCGGCGGCGGCCAACGCGCGTGCGGAGCAGGCGGCGCTGCAGGCGATGGTGGACGCTGAGCCCGAGCCGTTCCCGCTCGAAGCGCACGACTGGGCGTTCTATACCGAGCGTGTGCGCGAAGCGGAGTATGCCGTGGATCGCACGGCACTGCGGCCCTGGTTCGAGGCGGAGCGGGTGCTCGTCGACGGGGTCTTCTTCGCCGCGACCTCGCTGTACGGCATCACGTTCACCGAACGTCCCGATCTTCCCGCCTACCACCCCGACGTGCGCGTCTTCGAAGTGCACAACGCCGACGGATCCGCGCTCGGCCTGTTCCTCTTCGACCTCTACACGCGCGACACCAAGCGCGGCGGGGCATGGATGAACTCCATCGTGACGCAGTCGCACCTGCGCGGTACGCGTTCGATCGTCGTGAACAACCTCAACGTGCCCAAGCCGGCCGCCGGCAAGCCGACGCTCCTGACGCTCGACGAGGTCACGACGATGTTCCACGAGTTCGGGCACGCGCTGCACGGTCTGTTCGCGACGGTGACCTTCCCGCACTTCGCCGGCACCGCGGTCTTCCGCGACTTCGTGGAGTTCCCGAGTCAGGTGAACGAGATGTGGATCCTCTGGCCGGAGGTGCTCTCCTCGTACGCTCGGCACATCGACACCGGCGAGCCGTTGCCCGCCGACGTCGTCGCCCGCCTGCACGCCTCCGAAGCCTTCAACCAGGGGTTCGCCACGAGTGAGTACCTGGCCGCGGCGTGGCTCGACCAGGCATGGCACGGCGTGAACGTCAAGGAGGCCGATGCGGTGACGGACGTCGCCGCGTTCGAGGCAGCGGCGCTGGCGGACATCGGTCTGCACAATCCGGTCGTGCCGACGCGGTACTCGTCCACCTACTTCGCTCACGTGTTCTCGGGCGGCTACAGCGCGGGCTACTACTCGTACATCTGGAGCGAAGTGCTCGACGCCGACACGGTCGAGTGGTTCGCGGAGAACGGGGGCTTGACCCGCGCCGGTGGCGATCGCTTCCGCGACCGCGTGCTCGGAGTGGGCGGCTCGAAGGACCCGTTGGAGGCGTACCGTGACTTCCGCGGGCGGGATGCCGACATCGCGCCTCTGCTGGTGCGGCGAGGACTCGGAAGCTGACGAGCGCGCGGGAGGCGGTGTGCGATGGCGCTACCTCCCGCTGCCTCGCTCAGGGTGTCGCCGAGGGAATCGGAAGGGGCGTCGCTGACGGCGAGGGGGCTGCGGACGCGGGGAGGGTCGGCGTCGAGGATGGAATCGAGGCGGGGCATTCGATCGGCCGATAGGACGAGCGACCCTGCCGCACGTGGAACCGGAAGCACTCCGTGGCGCTTCCTGCGGCGACACCGGGCTGGAAGAGTTCGCGGGACGGTTGCGGTTGGACGCTCACGCGCAGGCGGACGTCGATGCGGGCCCCGTCGGGATCGGACGTCGACCCGCGCCACGAATACGCGTGGACGTCGGCTCCCCCGACCGTCCCGATGAACTCGGCGGCGGCGAGAGTCTGTGCATCCACACCCGGGCCCGGCTGGTTCACCCGCCGTTGCAGCTCGCGTGCCGCCATGTCGACGCGCGCATGCGCGATCGATTCTCCGTCGCGCGGGCCGAAGGCGTGCATGAAGGTGACGGCTCCGACACCGACGAAGATGAGGGTGGCCATCACGATCGCCACGGTGACGCGGAGCACGCGAACGGCCTTGGAGGGCTGCTCGCGTGACGTGTACGGCGCGGACACCGCGTCAGGCGCTCTTGCGCTTGTGCTCCAGCACGAGGGTCGGCGGAGCTCCTTCGGTGACGGACGCCCGCGTCACGATGACCTTCGCGACGTCCTCGGTAGAGGGGATCTCGAACATGATCGGACCGAGAACGTCCTCGAGAATCGCGCGAAGTCCACGGGCACCGGTCTTGCGGGCGACGGCGAGGTCGGCGATCGCGCGCAGGGCGTCGTCCTCGAACTCCAGCTCTGCGCCGTCGAGTTCGAACATGCGCTGATACTGCTTCACGAACGCATTCTTCGGTCCGGTGAGGATCTCGATGAGTGCCGCCTGGTCGAGCGGCGCGACGGACGTCACCACGGGCAGGCGGCCGATGAACTCGGGGATCAGGCCGAACTTGTGGAGGTCTTCGGGCTGGACCTCGCCGAAGAGGTTGAGGTCCTCGGACTTGCGATGCAGTGGTGCACCAAAACCGATGCCGTGCTTGCCGACACGCGCGGAGATGATGTCCTCGAGGCCCGCGAAGGCGCCCGCGACGATGAACAGCACGTTGGTGGTGTCGATCTGGATGAACTCCTGGTGCGGGTGCTTGCGGCCGCCCTGCGGCGGCACGGAGGCGACCGTTCCCTCCAGGATCTTCAGCAGCGCCTGCTGGACGCCCTCTCCGGACACGTCGCGCGTGATCGACGGGTTCTCGGCCTTACGGGCGATCTTGTCGACCTCGTCGATGTAGATGATGCCGGTCTCGGCGCGCTTGACATCGAAATCGGCGGCCTGCAAGAGCTTCAGGAGGATGTTCTCGACGTCTTCGCCGACGTAGCCGGCCTCGGTCAGTGCGGTCGCATCCGCAACGGCGAAGGGCACGTTCAGTCGCTTGGCGAGCGTCTGGGCGAGATAGGTCTTCCCGCACCCGGTGGGGCCGAGCAGCAGGATGTTGCTCTTCGCGATCTCCACCTCGTCGGCGCGCTGCTCGGCCGACTGCAGGGTCCCGTGGGCGCGGACCCGCTTGTAATGGTTGTACACGGCCACGGCGAGAGCCCTCTTCGCCGGCTCCTGACCGACGACGTACTCCTCCAGGAAGGAGAAGATCTCGCGAGGCTTCGGGAGGTCGAAGTCGCTGACGACACCGTCGGCGGACTCCGCCATGCGCTCTTCGATGATCTCGTTGCAGAGTTCGACGCACTCGTCGCAGATGTACACGCCGGGGCCGGCGATCAACTGCTGCACCTGCTTCTGGCTCTTGCCGCAGAAGGAGCATTTGAACAGGTCGGCGCTCTCACCGATGCGAGCCATGATGCTCCTCCTCCAGAGACCTCTCAGGGATGCGCTTCGAGCCTAACCGCTGCGACCGACATCTCGCCGGATTGCGACACGGTTGTGAAACTCTGCGCACCTGACGAGGCCCCGCGGTCGAAGTGACGGCGGGGCCTGTGTCGGGTGGTGTCCGGTCAGGAGGTGAGCGCAGCCGGAACGCGCTTGCGCGAGGTCAGCACCTGGTCGACGACGCCGTACTCGAGCGCTTCGGAGGCCGAAAGGATCTTGTCGCGGTCGATGTCCTTGTGTACCTGCTCCTGCGTGCGGTTGGTGTGGCGCGCCATCGTCTCCTCCAGCCACGTGCGCATGCGCATGATCTCGGCGGCCTGGATCTCGATGTCCGATGCCTGACCGTGTCCCGACTCGCCGACGGCGGGCTGATGCATCAGGATGCGGGCATTGGGCAACGCCAGACGCTTGCCCGGGGCTCCGGCGGCGAGCAGCACGGACGCGGCAGAGGCCGCCTGGCCGAGCACGACCGTCTGGATCTCCGGAGACACGAACTGCATCGTGTCGTAGATGGCCGTCATCGCGGTGAAGGAGCCGCCCGGCGAGTTGATGTACATGATGATGTCGCGGTCGGGATCCTGCGACTCGAGCACGAGCAGCTGCGCCATGACGTCGTCCGCAGATGCGTCGTCGACCTGGACGCCGAGGAAGATGATCCGATCCTCGAACAGCTTGTTGTACGGGTCCTGGCGCTTGTAGCCGTAGGCGGTGCGCTCTTCGAACTGCGGCAGGATGTAGCGGCTGGAGGGCATCTGGAAGCCCTGCGGGATGCCGGCGGTGGGCATGTTCATTCTCGGTTCCTTCAGTTCTTGGTGCCGCCGCCGCCGATGACATCGGTGGCCGACTCGCGGATGTGGTCGACGAAGCCGTACGCCAGGGCCTCCTCGGCGGAGAACCAGCGATCCCGGTCGCCGTCGGCGTTGATCTGCTCCACGGACTTGCCGGTCTGGGCGGCAGTGATCTCCGCCAGGCGCTTCTTCATGTCGAGGATGAGCTGCGCCTGCGTCTGGATGTCGCTCGCCGTGCCGCCGAAACCGCCGTGCGGCTGGTGCAGCAGCACGCGCGCGTTGGGCGTGATGTAGCGCTTGCCCTTCGTGCCCGCGGTCAGCAGCAGCTGGCCCATCGACGCGGCCATGCCGATACCGACCGTGACGATGTCGTTCGGCACGAACTGCATGGTGTCGTAGATCGCCATGCCGGCGGTGATCGAGCCGCCGGGCGAGTTGATGTAGAGGTAGATGTCCTTCTCGCTGTCCTCGGCCGCGAGGAGCAGGATCTTGGCGCAGATCTCGTTCGCGTTCTCGTCGCGCACCTCCGACCCCAGCCAGATGATGCGGTCTCTCAGCAGCCTGTCGAAGACGCTCGTAGCGACAAGTGGTTCAGCCATGGATACTCCTGATTCCGGGTTTCCGTACGCCATTGAATCTATCTGGGCAGGCACGCCGCCTCGCCCGTGTTCGCCGTCGGCGGAGCCTCGTGTCGCAGGTGTCACGAGCGGGAACGACGAAGGGCCGGTTGCCGCAGCATCCGACCCTTCGTGGGGACGCGTCCCCGTGGACTTACTCCGCGTCGGCCTTCTTCGCCGGCGCCTTCTTGGCAGCGGGCTTCTTGGCGGCGGGCTTCTTCGCGGCCGGCTCCTCGGCGGCATCCGTGTCGGCCTTCTTGGCGGCGGGCTTGCGCGCCGGTGCCTTCTTGGCCGGCTTCGCCTCTGCGGCGGCAGCCTCGTCGGCGATCTCCTCCGCCTCCGCGACGACCTCGGCCTCGGCGTCGGCCTCATCCTCGACGACGAAGCCGGTCAGATCGACCGCCTTGCCGTTGGTGTCGACGACCGACACCTTGCCGAGGGCGATCGCGAGCGCCTTGTTGCGGGCGACCTCGCCGACCATGGCGGGCAGCTGCCCACCCTGCTGAAGAGCGTCGACGAACTCCTGGGGAGCCATACCGTACTGCGCGGCCGACTGGATGAGGTACTGCGTCAGCTCCTCCTGCGAGACCTGCACGTCGTGCGCCTCGGCAAGCTTGTCGAGGATCATCTGCGTGCGGAACTGCTTCTCGCTGGCCTCGGTGACCTCGGCACGGTGCTCGTCGTCCTCCAGGCGGCCCTCGCCCTCGAGGTGCGTGTGCACCTCGTCCTCGACCAGCTGCGCCGGCACCGGGATCTCGACCTTGGCGAGCAGCGCCTCGATGAGCTTGTCGCGCGCCGCAGCGCCCTGGAGGTACACCGACTGCTCCGAGACGCGCTCGGCGAGGCTCTCGCGCAGCTCTGCGATGGTGTCGAACTCGCTGGCCATCTGCGCGAAGTCGTCGTCGGCCTCGGGCAGCTCGCGCTCCTTGACGGCGGTGACGGTCACCGAGACCTCCGCCTCCTGGCCGGCGTGGTCGCCGCCGACGAGGGAGCTGCGGAACGTCGTGTCCTCACCGGCGGTGAGCGACTCGACGGCCTCGTCGATGCCCTCGAGCAGCTCGCCCGAGCCGACCTCGTACGACACGCCCTCTGCGCGGTCGATCTCCGCGCCGTCGATCGTTGCGACGAGGTTCAGCTCGACGAAGTCGCCCTTGGCTGCGGGACGGTCGACGGTCACCAGCGTGCCGAAACGGCCGCGCAGGCGGTCGAGCTCCGCATCGACGGCGGCCGCGTCGGTCTCGACGGCGTCGATCTCGACGGTGACGTCGTCGAGGGCCGGCAGATCGAACTCGGGACGCACGTCCACCTCGACCTCGACCTTGAGGTCACCGGAGAAGTCCTTGTCGCTGGGCCATTCGATGACCTCGGCCGACGGACGGCCGACGATGCGCACCTCGTTGGCGGTGACGGCTTCGCGGTAGAAGGCATCCAGTCCCTCGCTGACCGCGTGCTCGATGACGGCACCGCGGCCGACGCGCTGGTCGATGATCGGGGCGGGAACCTTGCCCTTGCGGAAACCGGGGATCTGGATGTCCTGGGCGATGTGCTCGTACGCGTGCGAGATGCTCGGCTTGAGCTCGTCCGGGGTGACCGTGATGTGCAGCTTGACCCGCGTGGGGCTGAGCTTCTCGACGGTGCTGGTGACCATGCCTGTGTTCTCCTCGTGTCCGGACGCACACGTGCGCGTCCGTGGTTTCTTAGGTCTGGGGGTCGTTCGTGTCGGGGCGACAGGATTTGAACCTGCGGCCTCCCGCTCCCAAAGCGGGCGCTCTACCAAGCTGAGCTACGCCCCGGGCGCGCACTCACCTTTTCAGGTCGCGTGCGCCGAATAACGGCCGTTGGTCAGTCTAGCCGACAAGACCTTGTAGACTCTTCGGGATGCCGCTCGCAAGCGGCCTCGGGGATGTAGCTCAATGGTAGAGCCTCAGTCTTCCAAACTGATGGTGCGGGTTCGATTCCCGTCATCCCCTCCACATGACTGATCCGGAGCACTGGCCCTTCTCGACGCCAGCGGCCCGACCCGGTCAGCACCGCGGGATCCACGAACGATCGACGCCGCAGCGATGTCGGAGTAGTCGACCAGGATCGATGCGCGCTCGCGAGGCGAGCACGCCGTGAGGTAGAGACGTTGACCCTCGACATACCGTCGCTGACTGGTGTGCAGGGGATCCGGCGAGGAGCCGTCGCGGAGGGCGAGCCGCCGCACTGACTCCGTGGCCGGGACGTCGAGAAAGACAGTCGTATCCCAGACGTCGCGCAGCTCGTCACGGTGGAGGAAGATTCCGTCGGTGATCACCGTTGCGCCGGCGATCACCGGAAGCCGAGGAGCGGACACAAGCGCGTCGCTGTCGACGTCGTGGACCGCGGCTAGATAGGTGCCCGTCCCCGAGCGGAACGGCACGACGACCTCACGCCAAAAGGCAGCGTAGTCGTAGGAATCGAGCCAGAAGCCTTCGGGTGAGTCGCGACCACGCGCGTGTCGCGCTGCGCGTGGCCGATGGAACCCATCGATGGAGATCCTTACGACCGCTCTCGCCGGTCGCATGATCTCCGCGAGGTTGTCCGCGAGCGTGGTCTTGCCGGCGCCGTCCACACCGTCGATGGCGATGAAGGTGCACGCCGTGCCCGGGGCCGGAGCCGGCAGCAACCGCGCCAACTCCTCGACGAAACTCGAACGCGGCAACATCAGCGCCCGTCGGATGCCGTCGCGTGCGCGGTCGAGTGCGCCCGGTAAATCTGGGCGTTGCGGAGGATCCCCGCCTTCTCCTCGTTGGTGAGCTCGCGGCGGACTTTGGCGGGCACGCCGGCAACCAGCGACCCCTCCGGGATGACGGACCCTTCGAGCACGACGGCTCCCCCGGCGATCAGGCACCCCGAACCGATGACCGCACCCGACAGCACCACGCTGCCCATGCCGATCAGCGAGCCATCGCCGATCGTGCACCCGTGCACCACGGCGTTGTGACCCACCGACACATCCCGCCCGATGACCACGGGGTGCTCGGCATCCACGTGCACCGAGACGTTGTCCTGCAGGTTGCTTCCGGCTCCCAGCGTGATCGAAGCACTGTCGCCGCGGACGACGGCGTTGTACCAGACGCTTGCGCCCTCTTCGAGGGTGACGTCGCCGACCAGGCGTGCGCCGGAGGCGACGAACGCGGTCGCGTGTACGACCGGCCGACCGGCCGGGATGGACAGGATCGAGGCGTCTTCGGCGATCGTCATGTGGCCGACGATAGTCGCGGCGGCATATTCACGGCCCATCCGTAAGCCCAGCCTTTTCTACCTTGCGGAATGCAGGGCGCTCGGTAGCGTTGTCATCAACGTGGGAGAACCCCGACGAACGGAGACGAGATCATGACCAAGACGCAGAACATTTCCATGACCGCTGCCGGCCCCGAGGCGGCCGCCGGCACCGCCCAGTTCCTGACGCCCGTCGTGCTCGGACTGCAGGCCCTGGCCGTCAACGGCAAGCAGGCGCACTGGAACGTGCGCGGCGCGAACTTCATCGCGATCCATGAGCTGCTCGACCAGATCGTCAGCAACGCTCGGGGCTTCGCCGACCTCGCAGCGGAGCGCATCGTCGCCCTCGGTCTGCCGGTCGACGCGCGTGTGTCCACGGTCGCCGAGAAGACCGACGCCACCTCGGTGCCGGCTGGCTTCGCGCAGTGGCAGGACGAGATCGTCGCCATCGTCTCGGACATGGATGCCGTCATCTCCGACGTGCAGGCCGCGATCGACGGACTCGACGAGACCGACCTCACCAGCCAGGACGTCGCGATCGCCATCAAGGCCGGCCTCGAGAAGGACCGCTGGTTCCTCTCGGCCCACCTCGCCGCGTAGTCACAGCTCGACACGAACGCCCCGGGACGACATCCCGGGGCGTTCGTTGTTCGTCGGGGCTCATGACACGTGCGTGAGACGGCCCTCGATCATGGTCGCCCGGGCGACAGTCGCGCGCAGGCTTGCCTCATCGGCGCTCAGCGGGTCGCGGTCGACCACGACGAGATCGGCCACGTCGCCGGGGAACAGGGCCGAGCCGGTGTGCGATCCGCCGTCGGTGGAGGCGGCGAGGGCGGTCGCGGCATCCACGCCCTCTTCGGGGCGCCAGGCCGGGCGCCCGTCGCGGGTCCGGAACACGGCGGCAGCCATCGCTGCCCACGGATCCAGCGGGGCGACAGGCGCATCGGATCCGAAGAAGAGGTTGGCGCCGGATGCCGCCAGCGAACGCAGCGCGTACGGGATGCCGGTCTGCGTCGCCCAGATCGTGTCGGTCATGTCGCGGTCATCGATCGCGTGCTCCGGCTGCACGCTGGCACCGACGCCGAGGCGCGCGAAGCGGGGGATGTCGACGTGGGCGACCAGCTGTGCGTGCTCGATGGTGCCGGTCGCACCGGTGGTCGCGAACGCGTCGAGCGCGTGCGAATTCGCGACGTCGCCGATGGCGTGCACGGCGCACGCCAGCCCTCCCCCTGTGGCGCGGGTCATCAGCTCCGCGAGCGTTTCCGGGGGCACGGTGAGCAGCCCGCGGTTGTGGGGGTCGCCGGGATAGGGGTGCGAGCATGCTGCCGTGCGGGTGCCGAGCGAGCCGTCGGTGATGATCTTCAGCGGCCCGACGCGGACGAGCCCCGCCCGATCCAGCGCGTCGCCCGACGCCAGCCTCTCCGCCAGGGCGCGGTCGAGCTGCGCCGGATAGATGCCGAAGCGGACGCGGGCGGCGTCGAACCCGGCATCCAGGCGGCGGCGCCACGCATCCGCATTCCACGCCATGTCGAGATCGACGATGCCCACGATCCCGCGCGCAGCGGCGTCGTCGAGTGCCGCCGTCACCAGCCGGTCGCCGACGAGAGGATCGGCGGCGTTCAGTCGACGGGAGATCTCGAACGCGGGTTCTTCCCGCAGCACACCGGTCTCATCGGCCGTGAAGCCCTCGCGTCGCAACGCCGCGGTGTTGAGCCACACGCTGTGCACGTCGGCGTTGATCAGGTACGTGGGCACATCGCCGGTCGCCGCGTCGAGAGCCGCGAGGGTCATCTCGTCGGGCCACAGCGCATCGCGAAAGCCGGTGCCGATACGTCGACCGTCGCCGAGCGGCGCCGCACCGGCCATCAGAGCGGCGGCCTCGGCGGCCGAGCCCACCGAGCCCAGCGCCACGCGCTGCGCCACGAGTGCCCACTGGACGGTGTGCACGTGGTGGTCCCAGAGCCCCGGGATCACCCAGCCGCCATCCGCGTCGAGCACCTCTCCGCGTCGGAGAAGGGCGCGCACCGGGGCGATGTCGACAATCCGCCCCTGGGCGAGGTGGATGTCGACCGGGTCGTCACCGAACGGGTCGAGCCGGTCGGCACCGGTGAGGCGGGCGTTGGCGATGACGTCGACGGTCGCGCCTCGCGGCGGCATCCCGTTCACAACTCCTCCTCAGGACGCGTCGACGGCGCAGGTGAGGCCTCTCCCGGCCCGTTCAGGCGGACTTGTGCACCACGCGCGGCCCGGAGCGTCTCGTGCGCGCGTCGCATCTCCCCCGCCAGCCGTGGATCGGCGTAGGGACTGCCGGCCTCCAGCTGCACGATGACCTCGTCGACGGTCGCGTCGGGCTTGTTCTGGCTGAGCTTGCGCTTGGCCGCCACCTTTGTGGGCGTCAGCCGGAAGCCCACGGTGCCGCGCTCCAGTCGCCGGACGAACTCCTCATCGTTCGGCGGCTGCCACATCAGCCGCGGCCGCGGCAGGGCGCTCTCGAACCGTGCCACCAGTCTCTCCAGCACCCGGAGGTTCTCTTCCGGCGTGAGGATCTCGGGGATGCCGGACAGGTGCACGGCGACGTAGTTCCAGGTCGGGACGTCGGGTCCGGGGAGGTACCACTGCGGAGAGATGTACCCGTGGGGCCCTTGCGCGATGACCAGCAGCTCGTGCTGCCCGAGGCCGTGGATCGCATCGTCGGGCCTGCCGACGTGGCCGACGACCGTGAGGTCGTCGCGGTCCTCGTCCAACAGCACGGCGTAGTGCGAGGCGACCAGACCGTCGGGTCCCTGGCTCACGAGCGTCATCCAGGGGTTCTCGTCGAGGATGCGCCGCAGCTCGGCGACGTCGGTCATGGTGAAGCTGGGGTTCTGTCTCATCGGTGTTTCACTTCTGGCAGTTCGGGCACCAGTAGAGCTTTCGGGCGGCCATCTCCTCGAGGACGATCTCGGTGCCGCAGATGCGACACGGCAGCCCTGCCCGGTGGTAGACCCAGTGTCGATCGTCGCGGCTCGCCATGGCGCGCCGGTAGGCCTCGGCGTCGAGGTCGTCCATGGTCATCATCTGGCCCGTCTCGACCCCGATCACGAGCAGGCGCGACCAATCGCGCCAGAGCTGTCGCACGAGCTCTTCGGGAACCAGCTTTCCCGGCGTGTGCGGGTCGAGCAGGGCGCGGTACAGCAACTCCGCCCGATAGACGTTCCCGATGCCGCTGACGACGGATTGGTCCATGAGTAGCAGACCGATCGGCGTGGGCTTGCGGCGGACGGCCGCGACGAAGCGATCTTCGCCCTCGGCGAGATCATCGACCAGAGGGTCGGGTCCGAGTTTCGCGATCGTCGCCTGCACGTCGTCCGGAGTCTGCAGCTCGCAGGCGGTGGGGCCGCGCAGATCCGCAGACGTGACGGCGGTGAGCAGTCGCAGCCGCACCTGGCCGACGACCGGTGGCGGCCACTCGGTGTCGTCGGCGCCTTCCAGGCCGCGTGTCTGCTCACTCATCCGCACATGCACGCGGGTCTTGCGCGGCGCGCCGATCGAGCTCAGGGAGTTCTCGCCCGCGGCGTCGTAAACGGCGTCCAGATCGGTCCCGCGCTGATTGGTCTGGCCCATGCGCCCGTTGGCCGAGGCGATCGTGGGATCGATCTCGATTTCGCCCGCGAAGTCCCACGCGCCGTACATGCCGAGGTGCACCCGGAGCCAGACGTCTCCGTCGAAGGCGAGGAACATCTGCTTGCCGACAGCGCGCACCTCGATCGCTTCGCGGCCGTCGATGACCGCGGCGCCCTCGGCGAAGCGGCCCTGCGGACTGGATGCCGAGACCTCGCGTCCGACGATGTTTCGATCGAACTGGCGGGCGATGCGGTGTACGGAGTGTCCCTCGGGCATCAGCCGGCTTCGGGATCCATCGCGTCGACGGACTCGCCACCCGCCGGCGCGGGCACCGCTGCCCGCGGGTCGGGAAGGAGACTGCCGTCGTGCTCGAACGCCGCCAGCTGGGCGATGCGGCGTGCGTGGCGCTCCTCCCCCGAGAAAGGGGTGGCGATGAAACGGTCGATGAAGGCGATGGCCTCGTCGACGGTGTGCTGACGGGCTCCGATGGAGATCACGTTGGCGTCGTTGTGCTCGCGCGCCAGCTCGGCGGTCGCGATGCTCCAGACGAGGGCGGCGCGGACACCGCGCACCTTGTTGGCGGCGATCTGCTCGCCGTTTCCCGACCCGCCGAACACGACGCCCAGCGTCTCGATCCCGGCCGCCTGATCGCGGACGACGGCCTGGGCGGCGCGGATGCAGAACGCGGGATAGTCGTCGAGCGGGTCGTATTCGATCGGCCCGTGGTCCACGACGTCGTGGCCCTGCCCCGCGAGGTGGTGCTGCAGCTGCGTGGAGAACTCGAGACCCGCATGATCGGTGGCGATGTGGATGCGCATGCCCCCATCCTAGGGAGCCCCGGAACGCCTGCGGCGGCGCGCGAAGAGACGATATGATGGCTTTATCATGCCATTCACTCAGAGCCAGCGCCCCCTCTACGAGGTCAAGGCGAACCTGTTCAAGGGGCTGGCGCATCCCCTCCGCATCCGTCTTCTCGAACTGCTCGCAGGGGCTGAGGAGGTCCGCGTCGCGGACCTCCAGTCCGAAACGGGCCTGGAGGCTTCGCATCTGTCCCAGCACCTCGCCGTGCTGCGCCGTCACCGACTCGTCGAGTCCGAGCGTCGCGCCAGCCACGTCTACTACCGGTTGGCCGACCCCGGCGTCGCGGACCTGCTGACCGCGGCTCGTGAGCTGCTTCTCGGCATCCTGAGCGCGGATGGCGAGCTTCTCGTCGATGCGCAGTCCCTGCCCGCACTGCCTGCGGCGCGCTCGTGAACGTCCGGATCCGCAACCTGCTGCCCTCGCGTCGGGACTACGCGGGGCTGCGGCGCACGTGGCGCGGTGACCTCGTCGCCGGCGTGACCGTCGGCATCGTCGCGCTCCCGCTGGCGCTGGGTTTCGGTGTGAGCTCGGGTCTCAGCGCGGAGGCGGGCCTGGTGACGGCCGTCGTGGCCGGAGTGATCGCCGCGGTCTTCGGCGGCGCGCACGTGCAGGTGTCCGGGCCGACCGGGGCGATGGTCGTCGTCCTGGTTCCGATCGTGGCCGGCCACGGCCCGGGCGCCGTCGTGGTGGTGACGCTCCTGGCGGGCGTCCTGGTGGTCCTTGCCGGCGTGCTCCGGCTGGGGCGCGCCGTCTCCTTCATCCCGTGGCCCGTCATCGAGGGGTTCACGCTCGGCATCGCGGTGATCATCTTCGCCCAGCAGATCCCCGCGCTCGTGTCGTCCCACGTCGCCGGTGCGAGCGAGCACAGCTCCAACGCGATCGTCGCGGCCGTGCAGGCCTTCGCCACTCTCGACCCTGCGTATGCCGCGTGGGCGCTGGGAGCAGTGGCCGTCGTCACGGCATGTATGTGGGGTGCGCCCCGGCTGCACCGCAGTGTGCCCGGGTCTCTGGTCGGCATCGTCGTCGTCGCCGTCGCGGCCCTCGTCGTCGGCACCCCGTTGGCCCGGATCGGTGCCCTCCCCGGCACACTGCCCGCTCCCGCGCTGCCGGCGATCGACCTCTCCAGCCTCGCGGCCCTGACGGCCCCGGCTGCGACGGTCGCAGCGCTGGCCGCCATCGAGTCGCTCCTGTCGGCGCGCGTCGCCGCGAGCTTGGGTGACACGGGGACCTATGACCCGGATCGGGAGCTGATCGGGCAGGGGCTCGCATCGATCGGTTCGTCCCTGTTCGGCGGGATGCCGGCGACCGGCGCGATCGCACGGACCGCCGTCAACGTGCGATCGGGTGGGCGCAGTCGCCTGGCCGCGGTGACGCATGCCGTCGTTCTGCTGCTGGTCGTGCTCGTGGCCGCCGGCCCCGTCGGGCAGATCCCGCTGGCAGCCCTCGCGGGCGTGCTCATGGTCACGGCCGTCCGGATGGTGCATCTCGACACCGTGCGGGCCATTCTGCGCTCCACGCGCGCGGATGCCGTGGCCTTCGTCGCCACGGCCGTCATCACCGTCTCGTTCGATCTGATCGTGGCGGTCGTCATCGGAGTCGCCTTCGCCGGATTCTTCGCGCTGCGCGGCATGTCGCAGGCGTCGCAGGTGCGGCGCGAAGACGTGCGCGGACAGACGCAACCGGGCGACGACCGTATCGCGATCCTGCGCTTCGACGGGCCACTGTCGTTCACCTCCGCCGATCGGGTGTCGGCCGAAGTCGACGCGGTTCGCGGCGTGTCGGTCGTCATCATGCGGATGAGTCAGCTGGAACTGGTCGATGCGACGGGGGCGCACATGCTCGGCGAGATCACGCAGACGCTGGAGCGCCGCGGCATCACCGTGCTCATCAAGGGCGTGCAGCCCCGACACGAGGATCTGTTCCGCACGGTGGGCGTGCTCGCCGCCCTGCGCCACCACAACCACCTGTTCACCGACCTCCCCTCCGCCATCGCACACGCCCGCAGCCACGTGCAGCGTGAAACGACGACCGCGTAGGCTGGATGGGTTGCCGTCGGCGCCAGCAGTGCCGGATGGTTCAGACCCCACCCCTCACCCACGGGAGTACCGCAGTGCCTGGAGAGAACCTCACCCGCATCGAGGCGCAGGAGCGCCGCGCCATCGTCGAAACGCAGTCGTACGACATCGCGCTCGACCTCACTCGTGGCCCGGAGGTGTTCGGCTCACGCACGGTCGTGTGCTTCGGCGCCACCGAAGGTGCGTCGACGTTCATCGACCTGATCGCCCGCGACGTCCGCGAGATCACGCTCAACGGCACCCCGGTGGACGCGTCCGCCTTCGGCGACGCTCGCATCGTGCTGGAGGGTCTGCGCGCCCAGAACGAGCTGATCGTCGACGCCGACTGCCTGTACACCAACACCGGCGAGGGCCTGCACCGCTTCGTCGACCCGGTCGACGGCGAGGTCTACCTCTACTCGCAGTTCGAGGTTCCCGACTCCCGTCGCGTGTTCGCCGTGTTCGAGCAGCCCGACCTGAAGGCGACGTTCCGCTTCACCGTGACGGCGCCCGCCGCCTGGAAGGTGATCTCCAACTCCCCCACGCCCGAGCCGGTGGCCGGCGATGGTGGCGCCGCGATCTGGGCGTTCGAGCCCACCCCGCGGATCTCGTCCTACATCACCGCCATCGTCGCCGGCCCGTACGAAGCGACCTTCAGCGAGCTGACCAGCGCCTCGGGCGCCGTCATCCCGCTCGGTGTCTACGGCCGAAAGAGCCTCTGGCAGCACCTGGATGCCGAGTACATCTTCGACAAGACGCGTGAGGGGTTCGCGTACTACGAGGAGAAGTTCGGCGTCCCCTATCCCTTCGCCAAGTATGACCAGCTCTTCGTCCCCGAGTTCAACGCCGGCGCGATGGAGAACGCCGGGGCCGTGACGTTCACCGAGACGTACGTCTTCCGCAGCAAGGTGACCGACGCCGTCAAGGAGCGCCGCGTCGTCACGATCCTGCACGAGCTGGCGCACATGTGGTTCGGCGACCTGGTGACCATGAAGTGGTGGAACGACCTCTGGCTCAACGAGTCCTTCGCCGAGTGGGCGTCGACGATCGCCACCGCGGAGGCGACCGAGTGGACCGAGGCGTGGACGACCTTCAACGCGATGGAGAAGACCTGGGCGTACCGCCAGGACCAGCTGCCCTCCACGCACCCGGTCGTCGCCACGATCAACGACCTCGAAGACGTGCAGGTCAACTTCGACGGCATCACCTACGCCAAGGGTGGCTCCGTGCTGAAGCAGCTGGCGGCGTGGGTGGGCATCGACGCCTTCTTCGCCGGCGTCGGTCAGTACTTCCAGAAGCACGCGTTCGGCAACACCGAGCTGTCCGACCTGCTGGTCGAGCTGGAGGCCACGAGCGGCCGCGACCTGTCCGGCTGGTCGCAGAAGTGGCTCGAGACCGCGGGCGTCAACACGCTTGCGCCGGAGCTTCGCGTAAGCGATGACGGCGTCATCTCGCGGTTCGCCATCGTGCAGACCGCGCCTGCCGATTACCCGACGATCCGACCGCATCGCCTCGGCGTCGGCTTCTACGCGCTCGAGGGTGGGGCGCTCGTGCGCACACGCAACATCGAACTCGACGTCGATGGCGACCTCACGGAGGTGCCCGAACTCGTCGGTGAGCGTCAGCCCGACCTCATCCTCCTGAACGACGAGGACCTCGCCTACGCGAAGATCCGTCTCGACCCGCGCTCGCTGACCACCGCGATCGACCACCTCGCCGGTATCAGCGATCCGCTGGCGCGCTCGCTCGTGTGGGGTGCGGCCTGGGATCAGACACGGGATGCCGAGGCGTCGGCATCCGATTACATCGATCTGGTCCTGCGCAACATCGGCGCCGAAACCGAGTCCACGACGGTGCGCACCACCCTCGCGCAGCTGCAGCTCGCCGCGAACGCCTACGTCGCCCCGGACAAGCGCGAGGCCGCGCGGGTGCGCGTCGCCGACGGCCTGTGGGAACTGGCTCAGGATGCCGAGGCGGGCAGCGACAGCCAGCTGCAGTTCGTCACCGCCTTCGCCTCGGCGGCGGCGACTCCCGCCCAGTGGGAGACGGTGCGCGCTCTGCGCGACGGTGAGCTGACGTTGCCTGAACTCGAGATCGACGCCGACCTCTCGTGGGCGCTGCTGGTGTCGTTGGCAGCCGGCGGGGTCGTCTCGTCCGAGCAGATCGATGCGGCGCTGGCCGCGGACAACACGGCGAAGGGCGGAGAGTTAGCGGCGCAGGCGAAAGCGGCCCTGCCCACGGTCGAGGCCAAGCGTGCGGCCTGGGCGTCGCTCGTCGACAGCGCCGACCTGCCGAACACCGTCGTGCGCTCCGCCGCTCTCGGATTCGTGCACCCCGCCGGCATCGCGGCGCTGGAATCGTTCGTCCAGCCGTACTTCGACATGCTGCTGCCGGTCTGGGAGTCGCGGACCTACCAGATCGCGAACTACCTCATCACGGGGCTGTATCCCGCGCCGCTCGCCTCCCTGGCGTTGCGCGACGCGACCCGTCAGTGGCTCGCCTCGCACACCGAGGCCCCGGCGGCCCTCCGCCGGCTCGTGAACGAGAACCTCGCGGGCGTCGAGCGCGCCCTCGCTGTGCAGGAGCGCGACGCCGACAGCTGACCGCGTCCCGCCACGCTCAGCCGCGCATCCTTCGTCCGGACGAGGGTGCGCGGCTGATCTCATCCTCTCGCAGGATGTGGTGCCGACCTGGGTCGCCGTAGCGTCGAAGCATGATTGTTGCGGAGAACCTCACGAAGAGATACGGAAGCACCACCGCCGTCGACGACGTCTCGTTCACGGTGCGACCCGGGCAGGTGACCGGCTTTCTCGGCCCCAATGGCGCCGGAAAGTCGACGACCATGCGCATGATCGTCGGGCTCGACGCCCCGTCGGCGGGCCGCGTGAGCGTCGGTGGGCACCGGTACACGCAGAGTCGTTCACCGCTCACGGAGGTCGGCGTGCTGCTCGATGCGAAAGCCGTGCACACGGGGCGTTCGGCCCGTGGGCACCTGCGTGCCATGGCGGCGACCCACGGCATCGCGAACACGCGCGTCGACGAGGTCATCGCCCTCACCGGTCTCGAGGCTGTCGCGGGCACGCGCGCAGGGAAGTTCTCCCTCGGCATGGGGCAGCGACTCGGCATCGCGGCGGCGCTTCTCGGCGACCCGCAGACGCTGATTCTCGACGAGCCGGTCAACGGCCTCGACCCCGAAGGCGTGCGGTGGGTGCGTCAGCTCGTGCGTCATCTGGCGGGAGAAGGCCGCACCGTGCTGTTGTCGAGCCACCTGATGAGTGAGATGTCGCAGACCGCCGACCACGTGATCGTCCTCGGTCGCGGACGCGTGATCGCCGACGCGCCCCTTCCCGATTTGGTGCGGGCATGGACGCGCAATGAGGTGCTCGTCCGCACCCCGCGCGCATCCGATCTCGCCGGAGCGCTCGGCTCGCCAGACGTCACGGTGACCGATGCCGGCGACGGAGGCCTGCTCGTCGCGGGCGTCAGCGCTCGCGCGATCGGCGATCTCGCCGCTGAGCGCGGCATCCCCCTGCACGAGCTCACACCACGAACCGGTTCGCTTGAAGAGGCCTACATGGCGCTCACCGAAGGCGCCGTCCAGTACAAGACGAAGGAGATCGCATGAGCACCGCGACCGTCCCGACGGCATCGTCCGCTGCGCAGACACGTGCCGCGGCCTCGCCCTACCACCTCACGTTCGCCCGCGTCGTTCGCAGCGAGTGGCTCAAACTGCTGTCGCTGCGCTCGACCTGGTGGTCGCTCGCGATCACCGTCGCTCTGTCCGTCGGCATCTCGCTGTTGATGGCCTCCGCATTGCGTGACTTCGACGCGGGGTTCGCGCCGGTGATGGTCATCGTCATGCCGATGCAGTTCACGATGCTCGTCGCCGGCATCCTGGGAGCGATCGCCATCACCGGGGAGTACTCCACGGGGATGATCCGCTCGACTCTGACGGCAGAGCCGCGTCGTGGCGCCGTGCTGGTCGCGAAGGCCCTCGTCGTGGCGGTCGTCCTGGCCCTGACGACCGCGGTGACCTACGCGATCGCCGTGCTGACGACGGCACCGATCCTCAAGACGGCGATCGACTGGTCGGATCCCACGCTGTCCTGGTTCCCGCTGCTGGCGGGTGTGTTCGCCCTGGCGATGTTCGCCCTGATCGGTCTCGGCTTCGGCTTCATCGTGCGCAACGGTGCCGGCGCGATCGCGGCGACCGTGGGCGTGCTGTTCGTCCTGCCGATCGTCCTCAGCATGTTCTCCTTCGCCGGCGAGGGCTGGAAGTGGATCGTGGATGCCAGCGCCTATCTGCCCGTGTCGGGGGCGCAGTCCGCGACCACCGCCGGTGGCGAGGACGTGCTGCGAGGCGTGGCGACCCTCGCGGCATGGCCTGCCGCGCTGCTTCTCGGAGCCTGGGCGAGCCTGCGCGGTCGGGACGCCTGAGCTGGAGGAGATGACCGCTGAGAGCCGCAGCTCGCTGGACACGGGGTCCAGCGAGCTGCGGCTTCCGCGTCCACCCGGCGTGATCCGCCGCTTCTGGGCGCGCCATCCTCGCCTGACCGACGTCATCGTCGCTCTTCTCACCGCCCTGGTGACGTTTCCCGCCCCAGGACGGGACGATTTCGCCGGCGACGCGCGGCTGTGGACGGGGGTGCGTCCCGTCGTCGTCGTGCTCACCCTCGCGTGCGTGGCGATGCTCTGGCGTCGCCGTCTCCCACTGGTGCCGTTTTCGCTCGCGGCGGTGGGCGTCGTTCTCGCCGTGTCATCCGGTGCGGGTGTGGGGGCGGCTACGACGGCCGTCGCCGTCTACGCCGTCGCCGTGTACGCGGGGTCCTCGGCCGCGTGGATCGCGTCGGGAATCGTCGTCGGTGGGGCGGCGATGGCCGCGGGCACCGCCGTCCTGCTCGGGGCGTTGCCGTGGTCGACGGCGGTCAACGGGTGCGCCGCTCTTGCGGTGGGCCTCCTGCTCGGGTGCCTCGTGGGCGTGAACATCGGCAACCGCGCCCGTTACGTCGAGGCGCTGATGGAGACTTCCGGTCAGCTGTGGGCCGAACGCTCGCAGCACGCGGAGCACGCCGCCGCTGCCGAGCGTGCGCGCATCGCTCGCGAGATGCACGATGTCGTGGCGCACTCGCTCACGGTGATGGTCGCGTTGGCCGAGGGCGCCACGGCCACGGAGGATGCGGCGCGCGCCCGTGCGGCGACGGGCCCGACCCGATTCGTGTCGTCATCGCCGACGACGGCAGCTCATCCGGCTCGGGTTCGGGCTGGTGCTCGACGCGGAGCACGACATCACGGTGGTGGGCGAAGCCGCCGACGGCGCCGACGCCGTCGCCCTGTGCATCGCCCTCCGGCCGGACGTGGTGCTCATGGACGTGCGCATGCCCCGCCTGGACGGTGTGGCGGCGACGGCGCGCGTCGTCGCCGAGGCGCCGGAGACGCGGGTGCTGGTGCTCACGACGTTCGACCTCGACGAGTACGCTTTCGGCGCTCTGGATGCCGGGGCCAGCGGCTTCCTGCTGAAGGACGTCGAGCGCAGCGCGCTGGTGACGGCCATTCGCGCCGTGGCAGCCGGCGATGCCGTGCTGGCGCCGCGGGTGACCCGTGAAGTGCTGCGTCGGCGCGCCGTCCGGGCGCCCGCGTCGCACTCCGTGGACGATGCCGAGAGGTCGGCCATCGAGGCGCGGGTGGGCGAGCTCACGCCTCGGGAGAAGGACGTGTTCTTCGCGCTGGCGCGCGGGCTGACGAACGCCGAGATCGCGCGCGAGCTGTTTCTCAGCGAGAGGACCGTGAAGACCCACGTCGGTCGCGTGCTCGCCAAGCTGGGTGCGCGAGATCGCATTCAGGCCGTCATCATCGCCCATTGGGGTGGGTGGGCCGACGACTCCCCCGCGGGTTCCCAGAACGGGCAGAGCCGGCCTCGTTAGGATTGAGGAGATGCGGTACTTCTCTGACTCCGGCGGCGGAGCGACGGCCCCCGTGATCGACCCCGGGGTGTGGACGGCGATCCTCACCTGGCTGGGCGAGGCCGGGGTGAACCTCCTCACGATCGCGGGCATCATCGTCGGTGCGTTCATCGTCTCGTGGGTGCTGCGCCTGGTCATCCGGAGGATCGTCAACCGGATCGTCTCCGGCGCCAAGAGCAAGGCGAACGTCGATGACACGCAGGCGTTGGAGCGCTCACCGCTGGCCGCCATGCGGCTCGTGCAGCGCACCCGCACGCTCGGGTCGATCCTGCAGAACATCGTCAACGTCGCGATCGTCACCATCGCCATCCTGCTGACCTTCAACGTGCTCGCTCCCAGCGCGCTCGGCTCCTTCGCGCTGCTGTCGGCGGCGATCGGCGCCGGCCTCGGCTTCGGTGCGCAGAACATCGTCAAGGATGTGCTCAACGGCATCTTCATCGTCGCCGAGGATCAGGTCGGCATCGGCGACGTCGTCGATCTGGGTCTGGCCACCGGCATCGTGGAGTACGTCAGCGTCCGCATCACGCACGTCCGGGACGTCAACGGGACACTCTGGTACGTACGCAACGGCGAGATCACCCGCATCGGCAACATGTCCCAGGGATGGTCTCGTGTGATCATCGACCTCGCTCTGCCGGTCGACGTCGAGATCGATCAGGTCGAGAAGACCATGCTCGCCACGGCGAAGAACCTCGCGAAGGATCCGAAGTGGCGCACCCGCGTGATCGAGCAGCCCGAGGTGTGGGGCCTGGAGTCGATCACGGGGGACGCGCTCGTCATCCGTCTCGTCATGAAGACGCGTGCCAACGCGAAGGACGATGTCGCCCGGGAACTGAGGATGCGTCTGAAGCGGGCGATGGACGAAATGGGCGTCACCCTTCCGTCGATGAACACGGTCATGCTGGCCGGCCTCGAGGGCGCCCAGCGCGTGCGCGGCGCCAACCCGCCGCGCACGCGGCCGACACCCGTCGCGACGGCGGACGGCAAGGGCATCTGGAAGCCCAAGCGCGGCGGAAAGGCGGCCCCCGCGCCGACGGCCTCCGGCGGGGCGGATGCCGCGACGTCCCCGGACGGCTCGACGACGACACCGAAGAAGACGGATGAGGAGAGTTCGTGAGCGACGACGCGGAGACGTTCTATGCGCAGGTCGGCGGGCACGAGACCTTCGTGCGGCTCGTGGATGCCTTCTACCGCGGCGTGGCCGCCGACGACGTGCTCAAACCGATGTATCCCGAGGACGACCTGGGCCCCGCCGCCGAGCGGCTCACCCTCTTCCTCGAGCAGTACTGGGGCGGACCGACGACGTACAGCGAACGACGCGGGCATCCACGTCTGCGCATGCGGCACATGCCTTTCCACGTCAATCCGGACGCGCGGGATCGATGGTTGACGCACATGCGCCGTGCCGTCGACGAGCTTGAGCTGTCTCCGCTGCACGAAGCCACACTCTGGGACTACCTCCAGCGCGCCGCGCATGCCATGGTGAACACATTCGAGCCGCGTGGGATCGGTCCCGAACGGACCCCCACGGCATCCTCGCTACCGCTTCATCCCTCGGATCCGACGAGCTGACGCTCCCCCTCCGGCACGGGACCACGACGAAGGAGTCGACGATGGCAAAGTCACAGCATCACGAGGCGGACGTGCTCGTGATCGGGTGGGGCCTTGCCGGGCTCGTGGCCGCGACGGAAGCGGCCGCCGCCGGGCGGCGCGTGATCATCGTCGACCAGGAACCACGCGCCAACCTCGGCGGCCAGGCGTTCTGGTCGTTCGGCGGCCTGTTCTTCGTCGATTCTCCGGAGCAGCGACGGCTCGGAATCTCCGACTCCCTCGAGCTCGCCCGTCAGGACTGGTTCGCCACGGCGCAGTTCGACCGCGACGATGATCATTGGCCGCGCCAGTGGGCCGAGGCCTACCTCGACTTCGCGAGCGGAGAGAAGCGGGCCTGGTTGAGGGAGAAGGGGGTCGGCTTCTTCCCCGTCGTCGGGTGGGCGGAGCGCGGTGGATACAACGCGACGGGCCCGGGAAACTCTGTGCCGCGCTTCCACATCACCTGGGGAACGGGCCCAGGACTGGTCGCGCCGTTCCAGGCGTCCGTGGAGGCCGCGGAAGCGACCGGGCGCATCACGATCCTCCCCCGTCACCGCGTCACGGCACTGAGGACCCACGCGGGGGGTGTGACGGGCGCGCACGGCGACGTGCTCGCCCCCTCAGCGGCCGCGCGAGGAGAGCAGACGTCGCGGGACGTCGTCGGCTCGTTCGAGATCCTCGCGGCCGCGACGATCGTGTCCTCCGGCGGCATTGGCGGCAACCACGATCTCGTCCGCGCACAGTGGCCGGCGCGATTGGGCACGCCGCCGACGCGGATGATCACGGGCGTCCCCGCGTACGTCGACGGGTCCATGCAGCCCGTCGCGCGGGCGGCCGGGGCGCACCTGATCAATGGGGACCGCATGTGGCACTACGTCGAGGGCATCCAGAACTGGAGTCCGATCTGGCCGAACCACGGCATCCGGATTCTCCCGGGCCCGTCGTCGGTGTGGCTCGAGGCGACGGGTGCGCGCCTCCCGGTGCCGTTGTACCCCGGGTTCGACACGCTCGGCACACTGGCGCACCTGCGGCGCACGGGACATGACCATTCCTGGTTCGTGCTGTCGCAGAAGATCATCGAAAAGGAGTTCACGCTCTCCGGAAGCGAGCAGAATCCCGATCTCACCGGGAAAGACGTGCGTCTGCTGCTGCGTTCGCGACTCGGCAAGGGAGCCGCAGGTCCCGTCAAAGCCTTCATGGACCGGGGAGCGGATTTCGTCGTCCGCAGGTCGTTGGACGAGTTGATCGAGGGCATGCGGGCTCTTCCCGGTGGCGAGGTGCTCGATCCGGAGCTCGTGCGCCGCGAGATCGAGGCGCGCGACCGCGAGATCGCCAACGACTTCACGAAGGATGCGCAGATCGCGATGCTCAGATCCGCACGCGCGTTCCGCGGCGACCGCCTCATCCGCACCGCGGCACCTCACCGGATTCTCGACCCGGCGAACGGACCGCTGATCGCCGTCAAGCTCCACGTCCTCACGCGGAAGTCTCTCGGGGGCATCAAGACAGACCTGTCGGCACGGGCGTTGGACGAACGGGGCTCCGTGATCCCGGGGCTGTTCGCCGCCGGTGAGGCGGCGGGCTTCGGCGGCGGCGGTGTGCACGGCTACCGGGCTCTGGAGGGCACCTTCGTCGGCGGATGCCTCTTCTCCGGTCGCATCGCGGGACGGGCGGCAGTCGGTTAGTGTGCCATCGCCGCGGGGCGGGTCAGATCACGTTTCAGGCGACGCCCGTCGCCCGAACCTCCGTCAGCCCCGTGTGCACGCGCGTCCGTGTCAGCACGTGCCCGCGTTGCAGAGTGATCCGCGTCCACGGGCCGCTGCGCCGAACCGCGGCCGTCTCGCCACCGGCGATGAAGCCCAGAGCGAAGGCGGCGAACGCCACCCCACGGGGCAGCTGGCCCAGCTCCCCGTCGGCCTCCCCCCACACCTGGGCGCGCACGAGCCGGACCACGTCTTCACCGGCGGCCTCGGGGACCGCTTCGGCCACGGCCGCGATGCCCCATTGCGCGCGCGAGGCGAGTGTGGCGGCCTCGATGCTGCTCTCCTCCACCCAGCCGCCCCGCGGCGGAGACACTCCCGCCCACGGTGCCGTGACGGCGGAGTCGGGGAGAACAACCGCGCGCGGGTCGTCGCCGATCGTGAGTGACGCGGCATCCACGACGAGATCGCACTCGAGTTCGGGGTCGACGCGCACGAACCGCATCCCGAGCACGGTCGGGGTGGACTCCAGCAGGCTCTGGGGTGCGAGCGGCGCCGACGTCAGCGCGAGTGTCCCCCCTGCGGCGCGCAGGCGCACGGCGCCGTCACCGAGTCTCGCAGCGCGGTCGGCGAAAGTGAGGACGTCCGACCTCGTCGAAGGGTCGGGGAACCACAGCTGTGCAGACATCCGACTTAAACTATCAAGCGGTACGGATCACGGACGGAGAGCGTGTGGGAGCAGGGATGCGCGGCGAGACCGATCCGGTCGCCGAAATGCTGGACGTCCTGGATATCTCCTCCGGTGACGCCCGGACGACCGAGGACATCTTCACCGGGATCTCCCACCCGATGCCGACGGGCCGCATCTTCGGGGGCCAGGTGCTGGCCCAGGCCATCATCGCCGCGGACAGGACGACCGGCGACGATCGCGTGCCCCATTCGATGCACGGGTACTTCCTGCGCCCCGGCGACGCGACGCGGGGAGTCACCCTGTCGGTCGATCGCATCCACGACGGCCGCTCCTTCTCCACGCGCCGCACGCAGGTCTACCAGGACGGGGTGCCGATCTTCTCGATGATCGCCTCCTTCGAACACGAGGATGCCGGGTTGGACCACCAGAGCCGCATGCCGGAGGACGTCCTCGGTCCCGAAGAGGCGCTCGCGCGATGGGAGACGACGCGGCGGCATCCGCTGTCGCAGCGCCTTCTGGATCGCAACCCGATCGAGGTCGTGCATGCCGAGGGAGCGATCTACGACGCGGTGCATGGCGAGCACGTTCCCGCCCAGAACGTCTGGATGCGGGCGAAGCGGCCTATCGGGAGCGATCCCGCGCTGCATCGCGCCGTCTTGGCCTATATGAGCGATCTGACCATCCAGGAGCCGGTGCTGCGCGGTCATGGGATCGCCTGGTCGCAGCCCGGGCTGAAGGTCGCCAGCCTCGATCACGCGATGTGGTGGCACCGGCCCGTGCGCGTCGACGAGTGGCTGCTGTACGTGCAGAACTCGCCCAGCGCGCGCGCCGGGCGCGGGCTCTCTTCGGGTCGGATCTTCACGCGCGAGGGCGAACTCGTCGCTTCGGTCGGGCAGGAGATCATGGTCCGCGTCCCCTGACACCGGCTGACTCGTCGGGCTGTCAGCGCCGCCGGAACGACACCGGGTCACCGAGGTAGGGAGCCCACGCGTCACGCATCGTGTCGGTGAGTCGCACCGGTCGGAAGGTGTCTGCTTCGACGAGCACGACGGATGAGGATGCCTTCGCATACAGCGTCTGACGCTCGTCGCCGCGCGGGCTGTAGACCTCGTAGCAGACCTCGATACTCGATCCTCCGAGCTTTCCGAACCACATCTGGATGTCGAGCGGCTCGCGCCTGTACGGCACCGGCGCGAGGTACTCGATCTCCTGATGAGCGATGAGCGTCAGCACACCGGCATCCGTACCCGCCTCGATCACCGCCGTGTCGGGTGCTTCGTCGCCGAAGACCGGCGTCCAGAACACCCGCACGCGCGCTTCTTCGAGCAGCTTCAGCATCGTCGCGTTGTTGACGTGGTTGAAGGCGTCGAGGTCGCCCCATCGCAGGTGGATGGGGACGTGCAGTCGCTCAGTCACGGGTGAGCTTGCGGTGGGTCGAGCGGTGCGGCTTGGCCGCGTCCGGGCCGAGGCGCTCGATCTTGTTGGCCTCGTACGCCTCGAAGTTGCCCTCGAACCAGTACCACTTGTCGGGGTGCTCGTCGGTGCCCTCGTAGGCGAGGATGTGGGTCGCGATGCGGTCGAGGAACCACCGGTCGTGGGTGATCACCACCGCGCAGCCCGGGAACTCCAGGAGGGCGTTCTCGAGCGAGCTCAGCGTCTCGACATCGAGGTCGTTGGTGGGCTCGTCGAGCAGGAGCAGGTTGCCGCCCTCCTTCAGGGTGAGTGCCAGGTTGAGACGGTTGCGCTCACCGCCGGAGAGCACCCCCGCCTTCTTCTGCTGGTCCGGGCCCTTGAAGCCGAACTTCGACACATAGGCACGCGAGGGGATCTCGGTCTTGCCGACCGTGATGATGTCGAGGCCGTCCGAGACGACCTCCCACAGCGTCTTGTTCGGGTCGATGTTGGCGCGGCTCTGGTCGACGTAGCTGATCTTGACCGTCTCGCCGACCTTGAGATCGCCGCCGTCGAGCGGCTCGAGGCCCACGATCGTCTTGAAGAGCGTCGTCTTTCCGACGCCGTTGGGGCCGATGACACCCACGATGCCGTTCGGGGGCAGGCTGAAGCTCAGCCCGTCGATGAGGGAGCGATCGCCGAAGCCCTTCTGGAGCTTCTTGGCTTCGATGACGACGCTGCCCAATCGGGGACCTGCCGGGATCTGGATCTCTTCGAAATCGAGCTTGCGCGTACGCTCCGCCTCGGACGCCATCTCTTCGTATCGGGCGAGACGAGCCTTCGACTTCGTCTGACGCCCCTTCGCCGAGGAACGGACCCAGTCGAGCTCGTCCTTGAGGCGCTTGGCGAGCTTCGCGTCCTTCTTGCCCTGGATGTCGAGGCGCTCGGCCTTCTTCTCCAGATAGGTCGAATAGTTGCCCTCGTAGCCGATGAGCCGGCCGCGGTCGACCTCGGCGATCCACTCCGCGACATTGTCGAGGAAGTACCGGTCGTGGGTGATGGCGATGACCGCGCCCTTGTACGACTGCAGGTGCTGTTCGAGCCAGAGAACGCTCTCCGCGTCCAGGTGGTTGGTGGGCTCGTCCAGCAGCAGCAGGTCGGGCTTCTGCAGCAGCAGCTTCGCCAGTGCCACCCGGCGGCGCTCGCCTCCGGAGAGCTTGGTCACGGGCTCGTCCGCGGGCGGGGTGCGCAGCGCGTCCATGGCCTGCTCGAGCTGCGAGTCGAGGTCCCAGCCGTCGGCCGCGTCGATCTCCTCCTGCAGCACGCCCATCTCGGCCAGCAGGGCATCGAAATCTGCGTCCGGGTCGGCCATCAGCGCCGAGATCTCGTTGAAGCGGTCGACCTTGGCCTTGATCGCCACGCCCTCCTGGATGTTCTCCAGGACCGTCTTGGTCTCGTCGAGCTCGGGCTCCTGCATCAGGATGCCGACAGTGAAGCCCGGCGTCAGCTTGGCCTCACCGTTGGACGGCGCGTCCAGACCGGCCATGATCTTCAGGATCGTCGACTTGCCGGCGCCGTTGGGGCCGACCATGCCGATCTTGGCCCCGGGGAGGAACGCCATCGTGACGTCGTCGAGGATGAGCTTCTCGCCCACTGCTTTGCGGGCACGGACCATGGAGTAGATGTATTCGGCCATAACGGGCCAAGTCTACGCGGCCGTGGTGACCTCCACGGCGTGCGGGCGGCTGGTCACCAGTCGATCGGGCGTGTCTGTCCGACCAGGCACGTGCCCTCCGGCACGAGCGGAAGCACGCGCGCCTGCGGGCCGGGTACCGACGGGCCGACCTGTCCGACCAGGCACTCGCCCTTCCACTTGACGGAGAACTGGACCGAGTCGGCCTGATTTCCGACCGTCGTCAGATCCTGCGTGACTTCCATGGCCGACTTGTCGAAGCCGCCCGCAGTGAGCGCGTCGATGTATGCCCGCCCCTGCGCCGCCTGTGGACCGGACGCCACCGCGTCGACGATCGACGTGAAGTAGGGCAGATTCTGGGCGGCAGAGCCGTTCGGCATCAGCGCTGGTCCCGTCGGAGTCGGTGTGGGTGTCGCCGTGGGCGTGAGGGACACCGACAGTGTGGGTGTCGGGGTGGGGGCTGCGGTGGTGCAGCCGCTGAGCATGAGGACCACGCCGACGCATGCGGCGAGGGAGAAAGGGACCGCACGCTGACCGACGTTTCGCACGTCACGAGTCTAGGCGGCGTCAGAACGGGGTTGTGTCCTCGCCCGCTGTGGCCCACCCGCTGGCGCTGACGAGGGCGACATCCGGTTCTTCGGGTGAGGAGGCCGCGTCGCTGGAAGCCTCCGTGCTCTGTGGAATGTCGGAGGGGCCGTCGCCGGGCACGGCCCACCCCGTGCTTTGCGCCACAGTAGCGGACGCCGACGGTGTGGTTCCCTTCTGGAAGCTCGTGGTGCCGAACATGAGGTCATGGCCGAGTCCTTCGGCGTCGATCTCGGCGGAGGATCCGCTCTTTCCTCCCGACTCCCATTGCTTGACGTGGAACCGTCCGGTGACGATGACCCGCTGCCCCTTCTCCAACGATGCCAGGGCGTGATCGGCCAGCTTCCTGTATGCCGAAACCCAGTACCAATTGGTGTGACTGTCGACCCACTGACCGTTCTCGAGGCGTCGTTCGCTGCTCGCGAGTCGAAAACTGATGGCGGGGATGCCGCCCGGCAGTTCCCGACGCTCGGGCTGGGACGCGACGTTGCCGATGACGGTGATGCGATCGCTCATGATGACTCTCCTTGTCTTCGATGCCCGGACGATCCGGCTGGCGCCGCGACCGGCGTATCCTTCGTGCGCCGCGGCACCCTCAGCGTCCTTCTCGCCGCAGAGCGTCGACGCGAGGCGCGAGCAGATTGTGGAGACGGCGCCGAAGCGCAGAGATGGGGAGGAGGCGTCGATCGGTCGTCCGACGGCGGCGCCCGGGGGTGCCGACGATGTCGGAGGGAGAACGTATCTTCGAAAGTGGCGGTGTCAGTGGCGGTGACGGGAGTGGCGACATGATCAGTGCGGCAACGGCCCTACCTCGGTCCGTGCGCGGGTGTTCCTTGCGAGCGGTGTCCGACCGTCGGTGGAGGGTCATCGACAGACGCGGCGTCGTGATCGGACACGTCCGGCGCGAGCAGTCGGCGCAGGGGACGCGTTTTCACGCGGAGCGCTTCGAACTCGCCCGAGCCAGAATGCGCGAGCTGGGCTCGTTCTGCAGGCTCGACGAGGCGGTCGAGTGCCTGGCGTATCTGCGCTGACGAGCAAGCCGCGCTCGTCACACCACCGCGTCGAGGATCTCGCCGCCGTGCACGGGGGCGGCGGCTCGCACCGAGGGCCACGCGTCGGCGAGCGTGTCGACGGCGCGTCGGAGCTCCTCGGGTGGTGCCGTGAAAGGCAGGCGGAGATGACGGTCGTGCGTCCCGTCGACCCCGAATCGCGACCCGGACGAGAGAGAAACGCCATGGGCGCGGGCTGCGAGGACGAGCCCCGTGCTCAGAGGCGCATCCAGCTCCACCCAGAGCGCCACGCCGCCGTGCACCTGCGGGATCTTCCACTCCGGCAGGCGGCGGGTGAGCGCATCGACGAGAGCGTCTCGGCCCGATCTGAGCAGCAGAGAACGCTGCGTGAGAATCTCCGGCAGGTGGCTGAAGAGACGAGCGGCGACCGCCTGCTCGAAATCCGGTGTGCCCAGTTCCCTGGCGGGGCGCGCCGCGACGATTCGCTGCACGAGTTCCCCGTCCGCGCGGATCCACCCGATGCGCAGACCACCCCAGACGATCTTGCCGAGCGAGCCGACGCGCACCACGGCATCGTGGCCAAACGCCGGTGATGCGGCCGGAACGTCGATGGTCAGATCGGCGGTGGTCTCGTCGATGACGAGAGTGGCGCGCGAGGCGCGGGCAGCGTGTGCGAAGGCTGCCTCTTCCTCGTCCGTCATCGAGCGGCCCGTCGGGTTCTGGAAGCGTGGCATCAGATAGGCCATCCGTGGCTGCGTTCGTGTGAACACTTGAGCCGCGCGATCGAGGTCCCAGCCTCCGCCGATCGTGACCGGCACAGCTACCAGGCGCGCGCCGGCGGCACGAATCGCCTCGGCCGCATGGGGGTACGTCGGCGTCTCGATGACCACCCGATCCCCACGACCGACGAGAACGGTCGACAGGAGGTGGATCGCCGACTGCGCACCCGTCGTCACGACGATCTGGCTCGGGTCGGTCGGGATGCCGCGTGCGCTGTATCGGTCTGCAATCGCTTCTCGGAGTTCGATGGCGCCCCGGATGTCATAGCCCGACCGAGCGACGATGCGTGCGGCATCCGCCGCGGCCTCCGCGATGATGCCGGCGAGCCCCGGCCACGCGGCGGGACTGGCCTGTTGCAAATCGATGGCGCCGGTCGTGGCCGCTGCGCCTCCGATGTCACGGCTCGGCCGCGCCGTCGTCACGCTTCCCGATCCGCGAAGGCTTGCGATATGACCGGTGTCGCGCAGGCTGCGATATGCCGCAGCGACCGTCGTTCGGCTCACCGAGAGTGCAGCGGCGAGTTCTCGTTCGGCAGGAAGAGCGGTGTGCGCGGCGATGCGGTTGTCGAGGCACAGGATGCGGATGCTGTCGGCGAGGGCCTCATACGCCGGCTCCCGCGTGCGCCACCCGCCCAGCATCCCGGCGAACGTCCGTGCCCCGATCCTCGAGTCCATGGTGGCCACGGTATCCGAATTGGACTGGTAGTAGATGTCCAATTGTGAGATTGGATTGCTGCATGACTGCACGTCTTGCTCGCCTGCTCATCGGTCTCATCCTCTACGGCGTTGGTTGCGGCGTCATGGTGCAGGCCCAGATCGGCGTGGATCCTTGGACGGTCTTCGCGCAGGGACTGTCGGTGCAGACGGGGGTGGGCATCGGATGGATCACGAACCTCGTCGGCCTGCTCGTGCTGCTGCTGTGGATTCCGCTGCGCCAACGGCCGGGCATCGGCACCCTTGCCAACATCCTCCTCGTCGGAACCAGCATGCAGCTGACGATCTTGGCGCTTCCGACGATGAATGGATTCGTGACGCAAGTGATCGTGTTCGTCGGCGGGATGGCGCTGGTCGCGCTGGCCTCGGGAATCTACATCGGAGCGCGTTTGGGGCCGGGGCCGCGCGATGGCCTCATGACCGGCATGAACTCCCGGCTCGGGTGGCCGGTGTGGGCATGTCGACTCACGATCGAGGCGACCGTGCTTCTGTTCGGGTGGCTCCTCGGCGGCACCGTGGGCCTCGGCACGGTGCTGTTCGCAGCCGGCATCGGTCCCCTGGTCCACGTCGCTCTGCGACTGCTCGACGTGTCACGTCGCGGGGCCGCGGCCGAGGTCGACCCCGGTCGAGACCCGGTCGCGGCGGCGGGCGCCCCGCGCGTGGGCTGATCCGATCGCGCAGGGACGCGCGCCGTGGCGGTGCGGGCTGCGCCGCAGAGCGCCTAGTGCTGGCGGAACTGCGGCCAGTCGGACCCGGGAGCAAGGTGGCTGTGGAGGGCGCTCTTCGCGACCTCCATGGACGGATACGTGCCGACACTCGCGGTGGCGCCGGCGACCGTGGGCGTGTAGCCCTCCTCGCTCTTTCTCACCGTGCCGACGACGTTGCCGTCAGTGCCGTATGCGACCCACAAGGTGGATGATGCCGAGGTCATGATGACTCCTCTCGTCACCGCCGACGGTACGCGCTCGCGGCGGAACTATCGAGGGGTCGGCTCACCGTCATCCGACGAGCGACACTCCGAAGCCGGCCACCACCTGGCGCAGTTCGGTGAGGTAGCGCTGGGCCTGGTCGGTCAACGGCACCGCCGTGCGCCCGATCCATCCGATCTCGATCTGCTCGTCGACGTCGAGCGCAACGGCCACGATCTCGGGATCGAGGTCGTCGCTGATGATGCCCGTCGAGATGGTGTAACCGTTCAAGCCGATCATCAGGTTGAAGATCGTGGCGCGATCCGAGACGCGGATCTCGCGCGAGCTCGACAGCGTCGACAGGATCTCTTCGGCGAAGTAGAACGAGTTGTTCGCACCCTGATCGAACGTGAGTCGAGGCAACGATGAGAGGTCTTCGAGACTCACGCTCCGCTGCAGCGAGAGCGGGTTTCGGCGCGAGACGAAGACGTGCGGTGCAGCGACGAAGAGCGTGTGAAATGCCAGCCCCGAGTCGCGCAGGAGCTTTCCGATGACGTTGCGGTTGAACTCATTGCGAAACAGGATGCCGAGTTCGCTGCGCAGCGTGCGCACATCCTCGATGATGTCGAAGGTGCGCGTCTCCCGCAGCGAGAACTCGTACTCGGCGGCATCAGTTGCTCTGACCATGCGGACGAACGCGTCGACGGCGAAGGAGTAGTGCTGGGTGGAGACGCCCAGCAGGCGCCGCGAGGGGGCAGCACCGAGGTAGCGCTGTTCGAGCAGTGCAGCCTGCTCGACGACCTGGCGGGCGTATCCGAGGAACTCGATGCCGTCGGTGGTCAGGCTCACTCCGCGGGCGGATCGCAGCAGCAGGTCGCGTCCGATCTTCTTCTCGAGGTCGCGCATCGCAGCGGACATCGTCGGCTGCGACACGAACAGCAGGTCGGCCGCCGCACTGATCGACCCCTCCGCAGCGACCTCGATGAAGTACTGGAGCTGCTGCAGCGTGATTCCCATCGGGGGTCGAGACATAGCCACAGACTATATGGGTGCATAGTTTGAGCGCATTACTCGATGACAGCGCTCGTCCCGCATGCTCGGATCAGCATCATTCGCGGCCGTACCGGCCCCGGCCCAGGATTGGCCCTCGCATGGCGAACGACATCGCTTTCAGCATCACGACCACTCGTTTCGACGAGGACTACGCACCCGCCGCACATTCGCGTGTGACGACGAACTTCGCGAATCTGGCCCGTGGAGCCGGGCGCCGCCAGAACCTCCGCAACGCGCTCGCGATGATCGACCGTCGGTTCAACGATCTCGCCGCCGGCGACGATCAGGGCGCCGAGCGCTATCGGGTCGAACTCGACATCGTCACGGTGCAGCTGCAATTCGACGACACGGCCGAGGCCGAGCGCTTCCCCATCATCGAGGTTCTCGACGTCGGCATCCTCGATCACTGCACGGGTGAACGCCACCGCGGCATCGTCGGGAACAACTTCTCCTCATATCTGCGCGACTACGATTTCAGCGTCGTGCTGCCGGCAGCGACAGCTGCCGCGGGGACGTTCACCGTTCCGGAGGATTTCGGCATCCTGCACGGTGAGCTCTTCCAACGGTTCTTGGCGTCGGATGCCTACCGCCAGCGCTTCGCGGGCTCGCCGGTGATCTGCATCAGCGTGTCGACCAGCCGAACGTACCGTCGCACGGGCCTCGTACACCCGGTACTCGGCATCGAGTACGTTCAGGATGCCTTCTCTCTCACCGACGATTACTTCGCCCGGATGGGTCTGCAGGTGCGCTACTTCATGCCGCGCGGCTCCGTCGCACCACTGGCGTTCTACTTCCGCGGCGACCTGCTGAACGACTTCTCCGATCTGCAACTGATCGGCACGATCGCGACGATGGAGACGTTCCAGAAGATCTATCGTCCCGAGGTGTACAACGCACTCACCCCCGCCGGCGAGGTCTACCGTCCCACCCTGGACCATGTCGACTTCGTCCGCACCGAGATCGACTACGACCGTGATGAGCGCAGCCAGCTGGCCGTCACCCAGGGCCGCTACGCCGAGGAGTACTTCGTGAAGCCCCACCTCCAGACCCTGGAACAGTGGATCGCCGGCGTGGCGGAGCCCGTCGCATGACCGGCGACGGCACCGTCCATCAGGCTCCTCTGCTGCCGGTGACGACGGTCGGCAGCCTCCCCAAGCCCGCCTGGCTCGCCGAGCCCGAGGTGCTCTGGTCGCCGTGGCAGCTGCACGGCGACGTGCTCGCCGATGGCAAAGGCGACGCGCTGCGCGCCGTGGTGCACGAGCAGCAGCGGCGCGGCGTCGACATCATCACCGATGGCGAACAGACCCGTCAGCACTTCGTCACGACCTTCATCGAGCACCTCGACGGCGTCGACTTCGACAACCGCGAGACGGTGCGCATCCGCAACCGCTACGACGCCAGCGTGCCGACGGTGGTCGGCGCGGTCGGTCGTCGCGCGTCCGTCTTCGTCGAGGATGCCGCGTTCTTGCGCGGGCAGACCGACCTGCCCATCAAATGGGCTCTGCCAGGACCGATGACGATGATCGACACGTTGGCGGATCGGCACTATGGCAGCCGTGAAAAGCTCGCGTGGGAGTTCGCGACGATCCTCAATGAGGAGGCTCGCGAACTCGAAGCCGCCGGAGTGGACATCATCCAGTTCGACGAGCCGGCGTTCAACGTCTTCTTCGACGAGTTGAAGGACTGGGGAATCGCTGCGCTCGAACGCGCCGCGGAGGGCCTGCGCGTCGAGACCGCGGTGCACATCTGCTACGGGTACGGCATCAAGGCGAACACCGACTGGAAGGCGACACTCGGATCCGAGTGGCGTCAGTACGAGGAGTCCTTCCCTCTTCTGCAGCGCTCGCGTATCGATATCGTCTCGCTGGAGAGCCAGCACTCGAATGTGCCGATCGAGCTCATCGAACTGATCCGCGGCAAGAAGGTCATGCTCGGCGCCCTCGACGTGGCCAGCGCGCACGTCGAGACCCCGGAAGAGGTCGCGGCGGTGCTGCGGCGGGCGTTGCCGTTCGTCGACGCCGACAAGCTGATTCCGAGTTCGAACTGCGGGATGGCCCCGCTGTCACGGGAGGTCGCATTCGGCAAACTGAGCGCACTGTCCGCCGGAGCAGCACTCGTGCGCTCGGAGCTGGCAGGCGCGGACTCGTGACGGGCGGCTCGATGCGGTGCCCCCGGCAGGATTCGAACCTGCGACCAACGGATTAGAAGGCCGTCGCTCTTCCACTGAGCTACGGAGGCGCTCTCCCAGCGTACTGTGGTCGCCGGCCCGTCGCTGATCGTGACGCGTCGGCGCCGAGGTCGCAGGCCCTCATTAGGATGAACGCATGGTGAATGCCGCGGAGAACGATCGTCTCGTCTGGATCGATTGCGAGATGACCGGTCTCGACCTCGACGTCGACGAACTCGTCGAGATCGCGATCGTGGTCACCGACTTCGAGCTCAACGTCCTCGACCCCGGCTTCCAGGTGGTGATCAAACCTGACGCCTCGGCGCTGGCGAACATGAACGATTTCGTCACGCGTATGCACGAGACCTCCGGGCTCCTCGCCGAGATCCCGGACGGTATCAGCCTGGCCGAGGCGGAGTTCGAAGCTCTTGCGTACATCCAGAGGTTCGCTCCTGAGGGCAAGGCGCCGCTTGCGGGAAACACGATCGGCACCGACCGGATGTTCCTTGCAAAGTACATGCCGCGTGTCGACCGCTGGCTCCATTACCGCAGCGTCGACGTCTCCAGCATCAAAGAGCTGTCTCGGCGCTGGTACCCGCGCGCGTACTTCAACGCGCCGGCGAAGGACGGTGGCCACCGGGCACTGG
Source organism: Microbacterium sp. SCN 69-37 (assembly GCF_001724435.1). NCBI lineage: Bacteria > Bacillati > Actinomycetota > Actinomycetes > Micrococcales > Microbacteriaceae > Microbacterium > Microbacterium sp. SCN 69-37. The sequence continues at coordinate 1,072 of NZ_MEEL01000032.1, read as the reverse complement.
CCGACATCCTCGAGTCGATTCGTGAGCTGGCGTACTACCGGCAGGCCGTCTTCGTTCCGGAGCCGGGGCCCTCCAGCGACCAGGCACGCGACGCGGCGGCCGCCGTCGTGTCGTCGTATGCCTCCGGTGTGTAATACAATCGTCTGGTTGCCTGGAGGCAGGCGCATGGTGGCTATAGCTCAGTTGGTAGAGCACCGCGTTGTGGTCGCGGGGGTCGCGGGTTCAAGCCCCGTTAGCCACCCCAAACGGGTCAGGTGTGAACTTGCGACCAAGGGTCCGCCCTTGGTCGCGGTTCGCGCCTGGCCCATCTTCTTTGCCTCGGCGGCCCAGCTCAGGGCGTCGGCATGGAGGCCGGAAAGGCTCAGCCCGTCGTACGGGTTGCGGTAGCCGACGCGCACGTCGTTGTCCTCGTCGATGTAGATCGTCTTGAACAGCGCCTGATTGATGAGCCGACGGTTCGCGTCGTCGGCGTGCTCGTAAATGTCGGCGGCGTTGGACAGCAGTTTCAGGGGGTCGTCGAGGTTCTCTCGCGCAGCCGCGTAGTGGCCGTGGTGCGCGCCGATCCTGTGTTCGATAGTCTCCAACGAGGCGGTGATCCGGTCCTGCTCCTTCTTGAGGAGGTGGAGTGGGATGGCTCCGGCGTAGTGGGCTTGGAGCAGCTTCTGCTGCTCACCTTCGAGCTGGGTTCTCCGGGACGCGAGGTCGGCGAGTTCGGCGGCACCTTCGGCCATCATCTCGTCGAACCGGGCGTGAATCATCGCCGAGAGCGCCTCGATCGTTTCCGGGTCGAGCTGCACCTTGGCGTAGAAGCGCTCGATGAGTCGTTCGACCTGCTCGATCAGCATCGCTTGCCGGGTGCAGTCGCCTCGTCCTCCATGCCGACTCGCGCACACGAAGTACGGGTAGATCGTGCCCTGACTGCTCTTGGCGTTGCACACCAGTAGCCGCGAGCCGCACTGCCGGGCATGAGAAACGAACTGGTGACAGGTTCGGTTTAGGCCGCGAGTGTGAGCGGCTCGGCTAGCTTGGCTTCGAACTCGATGGGCGTCAAGCCGCCGAGGGTGTCCTGGGC
>NZ_MEEL01000031.1:0-109759 GCF_001724435.1 Microbacterium sp. SCN 69-37 | reverse complement strand
CGCCCGCGGCTACCGCAACCGCCACAACTACCGCCTCCGCATGCTCCTCGCCGCCGGCGGACTCACCCCATGACCCCCACCGAATGTCCGAAGAGCCCGCAAAGTCGGCGTGATCGTGGTTGCTCAGTCGCGGTTCGCGGACGTTTCGACTCAATGGTTGCGGCAGTCCGTGCTCGAGGTGATGCGACATCCTGAAAGTGTTGCGATCAAAGACAAGTGAGGCCTGAGCGAGGATCAAGATCTCGACCTCGCCAGACCGCCAATGACGAGTCTGGTATCAGCTCGCGTCGATCTCGCGGAGCCCGAGTACTTTGGCGAGCGTTATGCGGATGGTGAACTCCGGCTCCCAGACGAGGGCGACAAGATCGTGGTACTTGGCGTCGGCGCGTAGCAAGTCCTCAACATCGCCTTCGAAAGCGTAGTGCGTGGCCGTCATAGCAAGCGCCCGGTCGCGAAACCTATCAAAATCGGCGAGTGACGGGAAGAAGATCGAGAACCTCCCATCAGTCCGCTCACCCACAGAAACTCCCCACTCAGCTTTCAGCATGTCAAGGATGTCTGGAACAGCGTCGACGTTGAGTCGTTCCTCAAAGAGCGTCGCGCTGTGAGGCGCAGGCGGCGCGTCCGTCAGAGTAGTCCGGGACCAGTTGATGCTCACCTGCTTCTCGAACGTTAGTAGATCGAGATCGCTCGGGTCGATCTCAAGTCCTTCGCCGGTGAGATATCGGCGCCCACTTCGCGCTATCCACAGGATCGGCGCGTCCACGAGGTCGTGCTTGACTGAACCAGAGCCCGCGCCCGGCTCATCTGCGACGATCTTTCGGGCACTGCTCAAGAGCTCGTCGCAGTGGTAGTCCATGCAGAATCGAAAGTAGTGGGCCGCGAGAGCTGGCGCCCAGTCCCAGAGCGAATCCTGTGGGAGCGGGAATCGGGCCTGCAACTCTTCGAACTCCTGAAGCTGTTCAGCTTTCCCTGGCAGCGCCAGCGCCTGGAATTGGGCTTCGTCCCACACCGCTCTCATCTCGTTCTCGAACTTCGCCTTGCACGCCCTAAAAAGCCGAGAGTGGATACAGAGATTGAGGAGCTTGGGGCTCGCGCTGAAACTCACTTCGCAGTGGTAGTTCCGGTTGTATGCCGGTTCGTCGTCTGAGGATCGCTCGAAGACGTACTTGGCCGATAAGACATCTCTGGCCGCCTGCGTGATTACTCGCTCACTGGCGGCGCTATGTCCGCCGCTGGGCGTGCTCGCGGTCCGAAGATGCTTCACGACGACTTCTATTTGGGAACGCACTTGTCGCCGGATCAGTTCCACCGTGTCGCGCGCCGCGCGGATGTCGATGCGCTGCGTGTCGTCTTGCAGGGTCATCCGCTCGACCAGGTCATCCAGCGCAGAGAGAAACGGGTGTACGTCGCGGACACGTAAATGGCGTGCCCCGCGAGCGTTCTGCTTCGTGAACATTTCGGTTGTGATCAGGCCGAGTGCGAAGACGTCCGCGGGCGCCCCGATACCACTTGGGTGCTTCCTGGCCATCTGCTCGGGGGCCTGATAGTTGCGGTTCGCGAGTACTTCGCCCTGCCTTGTCAGATAGGAGTTCTTGAAGTGCGCGATTCCGAAGTCTGCGATAACCAAGTGACGATTGACCGTGTCGACGAGGATGTTCTCAGGCTTGATGTCACGATGCACTACACCTTCACCATGCACATACATCAAGCCCTCGCACAGCTGCGCGATGTAGTCGAGCAGCACGTCGTCAGCGAGCTCCGCAGCAATGACATGGCGCAGGCTCGTCGGGTACAAATCCATGACGTAGTAGAAATGGGAATCGTCCTCGGCCCAGGAGTGAACCTTCACGACATGCGGGTGTTCGGATTCGATCCCGAACCGAATCTCATTGCGAAAGCGCTCATTGCGCTTTGCTGATCCGCCGTGCTTCTCGATCTGTTTGAGCGCGTAAGGGCGACCGTCGGCGCTAGAGCGCACCCGCCACACCTTTGAGGCGCCACCCTGGCCGAGCATCGACTCCACCGTGTAGGTCGTGCCGTCAATTTCGCGCACATCATTCTTCTTCACCGAGGTCAACGGTAGCTCAGCCGAGCTGGCACGCATGGCCGTCCCGTCGATGAGGCACGTGCCTTCAACCAGTGACAAGTTCTTTGGCGGCGGCGGTGTCTTGAACCCAGGATCCTTTCGCAGATTCCCGCGAAACGCCCAGCGATCGCGATGCCAAAGTGCGTGGCGTCGAACATCTTCACCTCTTCGAGCTGTCTGCCACGGCTCGGCGCGATGTGTCGGAGGGCACGGAGGCGTCGGGCTCGGCCTGAGCACCCGCGTCGAAGCCGTCGACGACACGACGGCCACCGCCCCACCATCCGATCGCCCTCCCGCACCGAATAACAGGGGTACCCCGACCCCGGCGGCAGGAGATCATCGTGACCACGCACACCGGCCGGCGCGCGTCGCTCGCCCTCGCCGCCCTCGCGGGTCTCGTCAGCGGCGCCGTCTTCCTCGGCGCGGCTGAACTGCTGGCGCTGCTCGTGGCGCGCACCGCCAGCCCGATCCTTGCGGTCGGCGGCTTCGTGATCGACATCGTGCCGCAGCCGTTCAAGGAGTTCGCGATCGCGACGTTCGGTGCGAACGACAAGATCGCCCTCCTCGCGGGGCTCGGCCTCGCCGTCGTCATCGCCTCGGCGATCGGGGGCATCCTCGAGTACATGCGCAGCCCGTCCGGTGTCGTCATCGTCGCCATCGCCGGGGTGCTCTCCACGGCCGCGGTCGTCTCGCGTACCGGTGTCACCCCGCTGTCGTTCCTTCCGCCCGTGGTCGGCACCGTCGCGGCCTCCGTCGTCCTGATCCTCCTCGGACGTCGACTGCGCCTCTGGCGCGGCACCCTCGAAGGCGCGCACGCAGACGCAGACGCAGACGCAGACACCGCCTCGGACGAAGCGCCGGCGCTCGGCCGTCGCGGCTTCTTCCGCCTCGCGGGCGTGGCCGGGGTCTCCGCCGTGATCGTCGGTGTCACGGCACGCGTCGCGACGGCCGCGACCTCATCGGTCGACGCGATCCGCGATGCGCTGAAGCTGCCGGCCCCTCGCCGAACGCTGACCGTACCCGCGGGCGCCGAGCTCGACGTTCCCGGTCTCTCGCCGCTCTTCACGCCGAACGCCGACTTCTACCGCGTCGACACGGCGCTCACCGTCCCGGCCATCGACCCGTCGACCTGGCGCCTCGTCGTGGACGGCATGGTCGACCGTCGCATCGAGCTGAGCTTCGACGACCTCGTGGGCATGGGGCTGGACGAGTACGGCATCACCTTGACGTGCGTGTCGAACGAGGTCGGCGGCGGACTGGTGGGAAACGCGCGGTGGCTCGGCGTGCCGGTCCGCGACATCCTGCGAATGGCGGGACCGCAGGGCGGCGCCGACATGGTGCTCTCACGCAGCGTCGACGGCTACACCGCGAGCACTCCGCTGTCGGCGCTCACGGATGACGGGCTCGACGCGATCCTGGCGGTCGCGATGAACGGCGAGCCGCTGCCGGCCGAGCATGGCTTCCCGGTGCGGATGATCGTCCCCGGGCTCTACGGATACGTCTCGGCGACGAAGTGGCTCACCGAGCTGAAGGTGACGACCTTCGCGGCCGACGAGGCGTACTGGACGCCGCACGGCTACAGTGCCGAGGCGCCCATCAAGCTCTCCTCTCGTGTCGACGTGCCCAAGGTCGGCAGTCCCGTCGCCCCGGGGCGGGTCCCCGTCGCGGGCATGGCATGGGCGCAGCCGACCGGGGTCGCCCGCGTCGAGGTGAACATCGACGACACCGGCTGGATCCCGGCAACCATCTCCACGCCGGTGAACGACGAGAGCTGGGTGCAGTGGATGTACGAATGGGATGCCGCGCCCGGCACCCACTACATCGCGGTACGCGCCTGGAACAAGAACGGCCAGCTGCAGGAGCAGCAGCGTGCCCCGATCGCCCCGAACGGCTCGACGGGGTGGCACCGGGTTCTGGTCACCGTGTCGTCGTGAGCGCTCGTCCGCCGCGACGGAGCCCCGCGCGTGAGAATGTCGGCATGACGCCTCGTTGGACCCCACTCGCGATCACCTATGTCGTGCTGGCGATTGCCGGCCTGGTCGGGACGTTCGCCTTGAACGTCTGGTCGGTGGTCCTCATGCGCAACTACCTGCTCGATCTCGTGCAGTCGGGCCCCGCCGTCGGATCGATGCCCGTGCGGCCCCGCGCTCACGCGCGATCGAGCGCGCGAGCACCTGGCCGCCGCTGGTCAGCAGCGCGCGGCGCCACGGGAGCGTCCCCTCGATCTCGATCTGGATCGACATGGACAGCACCGTCCGGATCACGACGATGAGGCCGAGGATCAGAGCGTCCTCGATCGACGGCTTCGAGGTGATGGTGCGGATGAGGTCGGCGGCCACGAGCACCTCGAGCCCCAGCAGGATCGCCGCCCCCAGCGTGGTGCGCAGCACCAGGTAGGCCGCGTGCGCCCGCCGCTCGCGGCGGAGCGTGCGCCACGCCAGCACGACCGCGATGACGAACCCGGAGACCATGGCCAGGGCACCGATCACCTCGAACACGATCGCGATGACGGTGAAGAACGGCTCGATGGATGCGGACATGATCGCCACTCTAGGGGCGAGCTCCTCCGGACGCAGCGCGACGCCCCCGCCCGACGGGGGCGGAGGCGTCGCGCGGGGGGAGGCTTACTTGAAAGCGTCCTTGACGTCCTCGCCGGCCTTCTTCACGTGGGCCTTGGCCTGCTCGGCCTCGCCCTCGGCTTCGAGGCGCTCGTTGTGCGTCAGCTTGCCGACGCCCTCCTTGACCTTGCCGCCGAGGTCCTCGGCCGCGTTCTTGATCTTGTCGTCGAGACCCATGATGTGTTCCCTTCTCTGGCCTTCTCCGGACTCCTGACCTCGACGCTACGAGGGCCGCCGGCGCGAGGGCAGTGGGTTGACGGGCTGGGATCGAGGGGGTAAACGGGCTACGCGCGATGCGTGACGGGATGCCGCAGCATCCCCATCGGGCGGGCGCCCGGCACCCCGGTGATCGGACGCACCTCCTCGAAGCCGAGCCGTCGGTACAGGCGCCGGTTGACCGGGGTGGACGACTCGAGGTACGCGCTCTGGCGCATCGCGTCGAGGGCGTCCAGGTGAGTCGAGAGCAGGCGTCCGCCGACGCCGCGGCCGCGGGCGCGTGCCGTCACGCCCACCTCGGCCAGGTACCAGTGCGGGGAGTCGGGACGTTGGCGCTCCAGGTGCGAGAACAGCGAGAGCGCGCGGGGGATGCCGCGCCATCCCAGGGCGCGCACGAAGTGCGGCGCCTGCCCGACGAGACGTCCGAGAGCGCCGTGCGTGCATTCGGGCCCTCCCACACGGCGACCCCGAGGATCGAGCCGTCCCCGTCGCGGGCGAGGTCGACGGTTCCGGTCGTGAAGGCGCCGGCCGCCAGCATCCCATGGAAGAGGTGCGCGAGCCGTGTGCGCCAACGGCCCGGCGTCGGCACGATCGCGGCGAGCACCGGGTCGGCCTCGAAGGCTTCGGCCAGCACGTCTGCGGCGGCGGGGAGGTCGCCGCGGCGGGCGGGGGTGATGGTGATCTCCGGCATGTCTCCTCCAATTGGTCCGAGTGGATAAAACTAGTACGAGGGGAACCGCCGGCCCCGACCCTGGAGGACGCTGTGAACGAAGCGCCATCGCCCCGCGCCTACCTGGGCGTGGACGATCGCCGCCGGCAGCTGCTCGACGCGGCGTGGGAGGTAATCCGCGACGGCGGCGCGACGGCGCTCTCGCTGCGGACCGTCGCGCAGCGCGCCGGGGTGGCGCACCGCGTGGTCACCTACGCGTTCGGGACCAAGAGCACGCTCGTCGCCGCGCTGCTCGAACGCGAGTCGGCGCGTGCGGTGGAGGCCGCCTGGGCGGCGCCGCTCGCCGAGGAGACGCTGGAGAGCGCGGTCGCCGCAGCGCTGCGTGCCTACCTCGACGACGTGCGGGCCGATCCGCGCCGGCACGAGTGCCTCGCCGAGCTGACGATCCTCGCGCGATCGTCGGGCGAGCCGGCGGATGCCGCCGCGATCGAGAGCGCCGCGGCGCTCGCCGAGATCGGTGCCCGCCTGGAGGCCTGGCAGTCCGCACGCCCGGCGGCATCCGTGCGGGATATCGACGTCGTCGCCGCGGCGATCCTCGCCACCGCCGAGGGACTCGCGCAGTGGTGGCTCGCGACGCGCGACGACGCGCACGCCGACGCCGTCATTGCCGTGCTCGCGAGAGCGTTCGCGACGCCGTGACGCCGTGACGGCGCTCAGGCGAGCAGGTCGTGCGGGAGTGTGTCGTCGGCGAAAGCGGGCCACGCCGGAAGGGGATCCTCCAGCCGCGCCCAGCCGGCGGCGCCCTGCTCCAGCTCGGCGTCGGTGAGCAGCGCGGCGTCCAGGGTCGCGACGACGGCGCCCGTCATGAGATCGAGTCCCGTGAGGGCGAGGTCCTGCGCCGTGAGGCTCGCCTCCATGCTCGCGTCTTGCGGGTCGATCCACATCGCCGAGCCAACCTGGTTCCAGCGGGCCAGGATGCCGGGGCGCGTCGCCAGCCGACAGAAGCCGGCCGAACGCAGCAACAGGCCGAAGCGACCCGTGTCGAGTTCGTCGAGGGCGGCGGCGAGGCGGGCCGGGTGGAACGGGCGCAGTCGTTCGTAGCGCACCGTCGATACCCGGGGATCGGTCATGTAGGGGTCGTGCTCGTCGTTCAGCGCCTGCACCCATCCGGGGTGCTCCAGCACCGAGCTCTCGTCGAACCCGCGAGGGTCGGAGCCGGCGAGGGCCTGGAGGTCCTCCGCCGGGCCGCGGGACAGGCGTACCCGTGCGCGCGGGGCGAGGTGGGAGGCGAGCGCCATGAGCACCGACAGCTCGGCGGTCTCCACGTGCTCCCAACGCACGAGACTGATGAGGGTCGCCGACTCGAGCAGCGTGACCGCACGTCGCGCTCGCGCGCCCGCGTCGCCGTCGCCGTTGCGGCGGCGCCCATCGAGCGGACTCGGGTCGCGCAGATCGTCCAGCATGTGCCGGGCGTCGACGACGCAGACGATCGGTGCAGGCGGTGTGCGCGCGACGATGTCCAGGTGCAGCACCTCCACGTCGATGTCCGCATCGATCACGAAGCGCTCGACGTCGTGCCGATCCCGCTCGAGCGTCACCGCGACGGGATCGCTCGGCGCCGCACCCGCATCCGCATCCTCGCGTCCAGCCGAGACGCGGAGGAGTGGTCATGAAGGTTCGTGCGTCCCTCAAATCCCTGAAGGAGCAGCCCGGCGCGCAGGTCGTGCGCCGTCGTGGTCGCGTCTACGTCATCAACAAGCTGAACCCGCGCTTCAAGGGTCGGCAGGGGTGACCGTCCCCGGTTGCGCAGCACCGGCATCCGTCGAGATCCGCTGCGCCGTCGAGAGCGACGTGGCGGCGGTCTGCGCCTTCGGTGCCGTGGTGCTCCCCGCGCACTACACGCCTCTCATCGGGGCCGATGCCGCACAGGAGCTGGTCACCGACTGGTGGAGCGCCCCCGCGACGCTCCGCGCCGTCGACGCCCAGGCGCTCTGGGTGGCACTCGATGCCGACGGGGAGATCGTCGGCGTCGGCGAGCTCGGCCACATCGGCGACGATCCCGTCATCTACAAGCTGTACATCGGCGCCCACCGCCGCGGCGAGGGTATCGGCGCGCTCCTGATCGACCGGATGATCGCGACGCTCGCACCGCGCACGCCGCGCGTGCTGATCGAGCACGTCGCCGCCAACGACCGCGCCGCGGCGTTCTACGAGCGCCACGGGTTCGTCGTCGACCATGTCGACGTGATCGACCCGCACGCCCCCGAGCGCGACGTCGTCTGGCGGGCCCGCGAGCTCGCCGCCTGATCGGGCGGCGCTCAGGCGAAGCGGTCGAGGTGGATGCCGGCGTACGCGAGCGCCGCGACGCTCTCGCCGTCCGTGATCTCGCCCGCGGCGATCATGCGGAGGACATTGCCGAACGGCACCCACCGCACGGCGTCGATGCCCTCCTCGTGTTGAGAGGCGTCGGCATCCGCACCCCGGGAGATGCCCTGCGCGAGGAAGACGAACTCGGGTGCGCGCGCGATGCCGTTGAGGGCGTTCATCCGCCCGAGCGCCGTCCAGCGTGCCGCGGTGATGCCGGCCTCCTCCGCGAGCTCTCGCTGCGCCGCGACGAGAGGGTCCTCGCCGTCCGAGCCGCCCGCCGGAACCTCCCAGGAGTGGCCGGTGGTGTAACGCTCGAGCGAGACGAGACAGACGCGATCATCGTCATCGACGGCGACGACGAACACGGCGGGATGCTGCATCTCCACGACGCCGTAGATGCCCTCGCCGTGAGGGCCGACGACATCGTTCTCCTCGACGCGGATCCAGCGGTTCTCGTACACGGTGCGCGATGCGCGCGTCTGCCACGTCATGCGCCCACCCTAGAACGGGCGAACGGCCCGGACGCAGAGTCCGGGCCGTTCGAGCGGGCGGTGGCGATCAGTACCAGCCCACCGACTCCGAGTGGTCCCATGCGCCGCAGGGCGTGCCGTAGCGGCCCGCGATGTAGCCCATGCCCCACGCGATCTGGGTCGCAGGGTTGGTCTCCCAGTCGGCGCCGGCGGAGGCCATCTTGCTGCCCGGGAGCGCCTGCGGGATGCCGTACGCACCGCTGCTGTTGGCGGCGTTCACACGCCAGCCCGACTCCTTGTTCCACAGCGACACGAGGCAGGCGAACTGGTCGTCGCCCCAGCCGTAGTTGGCGGCAGCCATCGAGCGGGCGATGCCCTGGGCGGATGCCGGGTCGACGTTGACGTCGACCGCGGGACGCGACGAGACCGACGCGGTCGTCGCCGCAGCGGCCTCCTCGGCCTTCGCCTTCGCGGCGGCTTCTGCGGCCGCGGCGGCCTCGGCGGCAGCCTTCGCCGCCGCCTCGGCGGCGGCCTTGGCGGCAGCCTCCTCTGCGGCCTTGCGCTGCACGGCGGCATCGAGGGCGGCCCGCAGCTTCGCCGTCTTGGCGGCGACGACCTCGGTCTCGGCCTTCGCGTCGGACGTGAGCGTGGGGATCATCATCGCGGGGGTCACGTCGAGTGCGCGCAGCTTCGTGATGAGGGCGCCGAGCTTGGCTGTGTCGACCGTGGTGTCGGTGGTGCCGACATCGAGACCGGAGGCCGAGATGTCGATCGCCACCTTCGCGGCGGCGGCGACGGCACTCTGCGCGGCGCTCATCGCGGTGACGCCGCCGGCGGTGATCGCGCTGAGCGGTGCGGAGGTGGTCTCGACGGTGACCGAGCCGGTGGAGGCGGCGGGAGCATCGCTCGCAGCGAAGGCCGGCAGGGCCCCCGCAGTGGTCGTGGCGGCGCCGATTACGAGGCCGAGGCCGAGGAGGGCGGATGTCACGGGGCGGTAGGGCAGACGGGGCATAAAGAGAGTACTTCCGGTGAATCAGCACCGCCCCGGCGCCGGAGCGCGAGCGGTGTGCGTCCTCGGGTGGACACGAAGGTCACAGCTTCACAACGTTTTCTGGACATCCCCGGCGCACAACCTGAGTGAAACCTGTACGCCAACCGCCCGTCGGCCCGCGTTTCCTCCGGTCCGTTTGCCACGGTCCGAGCCCTGTCCGCTGTCCTGGCGGCGATATAGAGTCGCCTGCGACAGATCGTCATCGACAGGACGTCGCATAACGAAAAAGAGGCGAAAAAATGGCATCCAATTCGGCATCCGAGATCGTCGACGCCGTCGGCGGACCCGGAAACATCGCGAGTCTCACCCACTGCGCCACACGATTGCGCTTCCAGCTCAACGACGGAGACAAGGTCGACAAGACCGCCGTCGAAGCCATTCCGGGAGTGCTCGGCGCGGTCCCGCAGGCCGGCGACCGCTTCCAGGTCGTGATCGGCGGCGGCGTGCAGACCGTCTACAACGAGATCATGGCGCTGCCCGTCATGGCCGGCGGTGCATCCGCTGGCGGCGGCGCGGACGAGAGCATCGCCGACATCAAGGCGCGCGAGCGCGCGAAGGGCCCCCGTGGCACCCACGCCTGGCTCGACTCGCTGTTCGAGTTCCTCTCGGACTCGTTCCGCCCCATCCTCGGCGCCCTCCTCGGCGCGTCGCTGTTCATCACGTTCATGGCGCTCATGGCGACCCTCCACGTCATTCCGGCCTGGAACGCGCCCGGCGTCACCCTCGACCCGTCGTGGGCGTTCGTCAACCTCATGTGGCAGTGCGTGTTCGTCTTCCTGCCGCTGATGGTCGCCTACAACGCGTCGCAGAAGATCGGTGCCGACCCGTGGGCGGGCTTCTCGATCATGGCGGTGCTGATGCTCCCGAGCTTCTCCGGTCTCGCGACGGGCGTCGAGAAGACGCCGCTGTTCGGGTTCCAGCAGGCGCAGGTCGCGATCGTGCAGGTGTGGGGTCTGCCGATGCCCATCGCGGACTACTCCTCGCAGGTGTTCCCTCCGCTACTGATGGCCGCGGTGCTCGGCCTCGTCTACAAGGGCCTCAAGAAAGTCATCCCCGAGAACATCCAGCTGATCTTCGTGCCCTTCCTCGCGATGCTCATCATGATCCCGTTGACGGCCTTCCTCATCGGCCCGATCGGCGTGTACGTCGGGGCCGGGCTCGCGAGCGCGCTCGCGGCGATCAACTCCTTCTCGCCGTTCATCTTCGCGATCGTCATTCCGCTCGCCTACCCGTTCATGGTGCCGCTGGGTCTGCACTGGCCGATCAACGCGATCATGCTCCTGAACATCCAGACCCTCGGGTACGACTTCATCCAGGGCCCCATGGGCGCGTGGAACTTCGCGTGCTTCGGCGCGACTGCCGGTGTGCTGGTGCTGGCCTGGCGGGAGAAGGACAAGCAGATGCGGCAGACGGCGACGGGCGCGCTCGCCGCGGGCCTGCTCGGCGGCATCTCCGAGCCCTCGCTCTACGGCATCCACCTGCGGTACAAGCGCATCTATCCGCGGATGCTCGTCGGCTGCCTCACGGGCGGTCTCATCATCGGCATCGGTTCGCTGGTGCTGGGTCTTCCCCACGGCATCACGACGCAGGCGTTCGTCTTCACCTCGCTGCTGACGGTCCCCGCCTTCAACCCGATCGGGCTCTACCTGGTCGCCGTTGCCGGCGCGTTCGTGGTCGCGATGGTGCTCGTCATCATCTCGGGCTACAAGAACCCGGAGCCGGCCGGTGCGGCCGTCGCGGCGGCCACGGCAGGCGCGGCATCCGTCGCCCCCGGTGTGGCGCGCGACAGCATCCCGGCCGTCGCCGGCGGCGCGGAGCTCGCCGGTGTCGCCGGTGAGGCGACGGCGGCCACGACCGCGACCGCGGTCGCAGAGCGTCCGGATGCCGTCGGTGCGTTGATCCAGGTCGCCTCGCCGCTCGACGGAACCGTCGTCGCGCTCGACCAGGTGCCCGACCCCGTCTTCGCCGGCGGTGTCATGGGCCCGGGCGTCGCGATCGAGCCCACCGGTGACACGGTCTACGCGCCGGGTGCCGGCACGGTGGTGGCCGCTCAGCCGACCGGACACGCGTTCGGCCTGCAGCTGGACAACGGCGCCGAGGTGCTCATCCACGTGGGAATCGACACGGTCAACCTGAAGGGGGAGGGCTTCGACGTCAAGGTCAAGAACGGCGACCGCGTCGAGACCGGCACGCCGCTCGTCACCTTCGACCGCGCCGTGATCGAGAAGGCGGGCTACCCCCTGATCACCCCGGTGATCGTGCTGAACGGCGACGCGTTCGACACCGTCGACCCGGTCGCCCTCGGCCCCGTCACGCACGGATCGCCGCTGCTGGACGTGCAGAAGAAGGCCTGACCGCTGCGCTCTGCGTTTCGACTCGCTGCGCTCGCTCAACGACCGGGGAGGGCCTCCCCGGTCGTTGAGTGAGGAGCGCAGCGACGAGTCGAAATGCGGTGACCCCGCCGTCAGCGCAACGCGGCGACCGCGTCCCAGATCGCGTCGGCGACCTCCCGCTTCGTGCCCGCCGCATCCGACACGACGGTGCCGGCGGCATCCAGCAGCAGCACACGATTGTCGGTCGCCTCGAAGCCGTGGGTCTCATCGACCCGGTTCACCGCCAGCAGGTCCACGCCCTTGCGCTCTCGTTTGCGGCGTCCCCGTGCCAGAAGCTCCGCATCGTCGGCCGCCGTCTCGGCGGCGAAGCCGACCACGATCTGACCGGGCCGGCGTGCGGCGACGAGTCCTGCGAGCACATCGGGGGTGGTCACCAGCTCCAGCCGCGGCACGCCGTCCTCTTTGCGCAGCTTTTCGCGCGAGACCTCCGCGACCCGGTAGTCGGCGACCGCGGCCACCATCGCGATGATGTCGGCGGCGGGCGCGGCATCCGTCATCGCCGTCTCCAGCTCGGCGGCCGTGCCGACGCGCACCATCGTGATGTGCGTGTGGCGGGATGCCGACGCGAGCACCCCTTCGTCCACGTGGGCCGCCACGAGCGTGACGTCGGCGCCGCGGTCGGCGGCGGCGAGGGCGAGCTCAGTACCCTGACGGCCACTGGAGCGGTTGCCGAGGAAGCGCACCGGGTCGATGGGCTCACGGGTGCCGCCGGTCGACACGGCGACCCGCAGGCCCGCGAGATCGGCGGGCGGCGGCGCGGCGATCGCCAGCGCCGCAGCGACGATCTCCTCCGGCTCCACCATCCGCCCGGGCCCGCTGTCGCCGCCCGTCAGCGGGCCGTCGGCCGGCCCCACCACGTGCACGCCGCGCGCCCGCAGCGTCGCGACGTTGGCCTGCGTGGCGGCGTGTTCCCACATCGCCGTGTGCATCGCGGGCGCGACGACGACGGGCGCGGTGGTGGCGAGCAGCGTCACACCGAGCAGGTCGTCCGCGATGCCCGCCGCCATCTTCGCGAGGATGTTGGCCGTCGCGGGGGCGATGACGATGAGGTCCGCGGAGGTGCCGAGGGCGACGTGGCGCACGCGCGCGACGTCGTCGTGGACACTGGTCGTGACAGGATTCCTGCTGACGGCCTCCCACGTGGTCGTCCCGACGAAGCGCAGCGAGTCCTCGGTGGGAACAACGTGCACCTCGTGCCCGTTGGTGACGAGGGCGCGCACGAGGTGCACCGTCTTGTACGCGGCGATGCCGCCCGTCACGCCCACGACAACGAACATGGTCCGATCCTCCCACGCCGCAGGCGTCGCCACGAGGAGCGGACGGAGAGGTCACGAGCACCGTGTGTACCGTCATCGTCCACGTCCCGCACGGCGATGGCGCGCCCGTACGGTTGCTCGCCGTCCGTGACGAGGACCCCGCGCGCTCGTGGGATCCGCTGGGCCCGTGGTGGCCCGAGCTTCCGAGCGTGAAGGGTGTGCGCGACCGTCGTGCCGGTGGCGCGTGGTTGGCGGTGGATGCCGAGGACGGCCGCGTCGCGGTGATCCTCAACCGCGCCGACGTGCTGGCCGCCGACCCGACGGGACGGGCCGAGCCCCCGATCTCCCGCGGCCGGATCGTCCTCGATGCCGTCGCCGGCCGCACCCCGGACAGTCCACCGCATGCGCAGGGGTTCAACCTCGTCGAAGCGACGGCCGCCGGCGCCCGTGTCACCATGTGGGACGGCGGCGCTCTGCGGCACGTGGAGCTTGCTCCCGGCATCCACATGGTCGCGCATGACGACGTCGACGATGAGGCGACGGCGCGCATCGCGGCGTGGCGCGCGGCCTTCAGCGCGCCGGCTGCCATCGACGGGCACTGGTGGGAGCCCTGGCTCGACACTCTCGAGCTGACGAGCGGACTGGGACCCACCGACGATCGCGCCATCGTGCGCGACAACCGTCCCTTCGGGTACCCGACCCTGTCGCTGCTGGTCGTCGCCGCCTCGCTCGGACCCGACGGCGTCGACGTGCGCTACGCGGAGTTCGACGAGCCGGGGCAGTGGAACCGACCCCGGCTCGCCTGAGCGTCTCGCGCCACCGTCGTCTCAGGCCCCGCGGCGAATGGCCGTGACCAGGGGCCGCGATGTGAGCAGCGACAGGCACACCAGCACGATCCCGGCGAGGAACGTCCCCACGATCACCACCATCGAGATCGGAGCGATCAGCACCGTCAGCCCCACCACGGGCAACGCCAGAGCGACGCCGACGAGTGCGCCCCCACCGCCGCCCATCGCAGCGGCACGATGACGGTGAGCGCGCGGGCGCGGCGCAGTTCGCGCCCCGGCATCCCCAGACGATCCAGGCCCACGATGAGCTCGCGGTCCTCGAGCGTGGACGCGGCCTGTGTCACCCCCACCGAGCAGGCGAGCAGCGCGAAGCCGACGCCGAGCGTCACGAGCACGCCCGTGCGCATGTCGGCGAACAGCACGGCCTGAGAACCCGTCTGCCCGTCGTCGCCGGCGAGCGCCACGAGGCTCGCTCCCGAGCCGCCCACCACCGCGATGACGGCGATCATCGCGATCCCCGAGACGCGGCGCCAGGCCGAGGCCGCGTGCGCCGACAGCTCGCGCCCGGCGATGAGCTGCGCCGCAGACGACGTGGTGCGCGCGAGGCGGCGCCCGCGGGCCGCGACCAGCGGTGCTCCGACGACGTTCACGATCACGAGTGCGACGCCGAACAGGCCCACCAACGCGATCAGGCCTACCGCGGCGCCCCAGACCTGCGCGATCGCGGTGATGTTCGACACCGCCGTCGCCACGGCGACGATCGCCAGGACGCCGAAGACCAGCGCCGCCGTGCGCCGCCGTGGCGGGGCGGTGCGACGAGCCACGCCCAGCGGCGTCAGCTGCACCCGTCGCAGGCTCAGTGCCGCGCTCGCCGTGGCGACCACGACGACACCCACGACCGCCCCGGCCGCCGTGCCCGCGCCGGTCCAGAGCGCCGCGGCTCCGACGGGCCCCACCGAAGAACGGCAGCAGTCCCACCATGGGCAGCAGCGCCGCGTACAGACCGACGCCCAGGATGCCGCCGACCAGCGCGGTCGCGCCCGCTTCGACGACCGTCATCGCGCTGACCTCTCCCGTCCCGGCGCCGAGGAGGCGCAGAGTGGCCAGACGGTCGTTGCGTCGGCGCGCCGACAGACGTGCCGCGGCCGCCCCCAGCGTCGCGATCGGCACCGTGAGCAGCACGAGCGCCAGTGCGCTGAGCGCGCGGTAGATGATCTGCATCTCCCCGGCGGCGCGCGGGTCGGTGAAGAACATGCCGACGCCGCCGCCGACGACCAGCAGCAGCGCGGTCGTGACGCCGAAAGCGACGATCGGCCGCACCAGCGCGGCGCGGCCTTGCCGCGACGGGCGCGCGAGCATCACGGTGAGGCGGACGGTGCCGGCGACGCTCATGCGGCGCCGCCCGTCGCGACCGTCGCCGAGCCCTGGATGCGCCCGTCGGTCATGTGCAGCGTCCGCGAGCAGCGCGCCGCGACGCCCGGGTCGTGGGTGACGACGACGAGGTCTTCGCGGCGGCCCCCGCGGCGTCATCGGCCCCGGGATGTATCGGCATCCGCCTCCCGGGCGATCTCTGTCGCGCGTCGGGGGTCGCTGCTAGCGTCGCGGCATGGGAGTGGACGGGGGCGAGTCGGTGTTCTTCGCGGATGCCGCGGCCTTCCGGGCATGGCTCGAAGCCCACCACGACACCGCGACCGAACTGTGGATGGTGCGCCGGCGCAAGGGTCATCCCGAGCAGGGGCTGCGCTGGGAGGACGCGGTCCCCGAGGCGCTGTGCTTCGGCTGGATCGACTCGACGAGTCGACGGCTCGACGACGACGCGCGCATCCAGCGGTGGACGCCGCGCACGCCCACCTCCACGTGGAGCGCGGTGAACATCGCCCACGTCGCGCGGCTCACCGTGGAGGGGCGCATGCACCCGGCGGGCCTGGCGGCATTCGAGCGGCGCCGGCCGGAACGCACCGCGATCTGCTCGTATGAGACCAGCGACGAGCTCGACGCGGACGAGCTGGCCGCGATCACGGCCGTTGCCGCGGCTCGCGCGTTCTGGGATGCCGCGACCCCGGGCTACCGTCGCATCTGCGCCCACTGGGTGCACGGCGCGCGCCGTGCCGAGACGCGGAGCGCCCGCCTCGCGCAGCTCGTCGAGGAGTGCGCGGCCGGGCGACTCATCCCTTCGCAGCGCTACGGCATCCCGCCCGCGTGGCTCGCGCGCGCCGCTGCGGCCGCCGCGGTGCACGGAGAGTCGTAACGGCGACGCGCGGCCGCGTCGTCGACCGTCAGCGCCGGCGCAGCAGCAGCACGCCGTCCTCGAGCGTCCCCGGCTCCTCATCGCGGCCCGTTGCGGCGCGGGTGCGGGTCTCCACGAGCACCGCCTCCCACGCCTGCGGATCGAGGTCGAGCAGTCGCAGCTCCTCCTCCGGGGGCAGCAGCCGTGGGCGTTGCCCGTCGTCGCCGTGATGAGACCACGGCGGCGCCACGGCGTGCGACACGATCAGCAGATAGCCGCCGACGGCGACGCGCTCGGCCGCGCCGCGCAGCAGGGGGACGCGCGGGAAATCCGGTTCCCACGAGTGCAAGAAGCTCGCGCTGACCAGATCGAACGTCCCGGGCGGCACGGCCTGCGTGCCGCTTCCCACGAAGAAGGTGACCCGTTCGGAGAGTCCGCGCTCGCGCGCTGCGGTCGCACCGCGGCGGATCGCGGTCTCTGAGACGTCGACCGCCGTCACGTTCCAGCCGTGTTCGGCGAGCCAGACGGCATCCGCCCCCTCGCCGCAGCCGACCTCCAGGGCTCTGCCGACCGGGAGCGTCGCGGCGAGGTCGGCGAAGGTCGCATTGACGTGACCCGACCAGATGCTGTCGCGGGTCGCGTAGCGCTGCTCCCACGCCGAGGCTCGTTCGCGGGCGCGCTGCGCCAGTGCCAGGTCGCCGTCCTCCACGACCAGTGCGGCATTGACCCCGGCGCCCGCCATCGATCCGGCCGCCATCGCGACGGGAACATTGCCGTAGGGCGCGACGACATTGCCGGCCGCCCACACGCGCGGATGCGAGGTCGTGCCCAGGAGGTCGACCGCCAGCGGCGCCCCGGGATCGTCGGTGCGCGCCAGGCGAAGGGCGTCGGCGAACGCCAGGTCGATCGCTGGCGTCGGCGCGACGAACAGGGCATCGATCGCGTGCATCTCGCCGTCGGCATCCCGCGCCGCGTGCAGCGCACCGTTCGCCCCGTCGAGGGCCACGATCGGGGTCGGCACGATGCGGATGCCGCGAGCCCGCCAGCGCACCCGCAGCTCGTCGTCGAGGGGCTCGATCGCGCCCGTGAAGGCGGTGAGCTCCTCGCTCCACTGCCGAACCAGCTCGATCTGGTGCACGCTCTGCGGCGAGGTCGCCAGCACGCCGAGACGGCTGCCCGCCACCTCGAAGCCGTGGCAGTACGGGCAGTGCAGCACATGGCGTCCCCAGTATTCGGCGAGCCCCGCGACGGGCGGCAGCTGGTCGCGCACTCCGCTGGCGATGATGACGGCGCGAGCGGTGTCGGCCGTGCCGTCGGTGCGCGTGAGGCGCAACACGGCGCCGTCATCGCGGATGCCGTCGACCTCGCCCTCTTCGACGCGCACGCCGTAGCGGCCCAGCTCGTCGCGTCCGCGCGCGAGCAGCGCCTGGGGATCGATGCCGTCGTGGCCCAGGACGCCGTGCATGTGCGCGGCGAAGCGATTGCGCGGGCTGGCGCCGTCGATCACCAGCGTGCGCCGACGCGCACGTCCCAGCATCTGTGCGGCGCTCAGGCCGGCCGCGCCGCCGCCGATGACGACCGCGTCCCACTCTCTGCTCTGCATAGGTCCACTGTGGAAGGTGCGGGTGATGATTGCAAACAGAATTGCGTTATTGGCAAACTGAGGAGATGTCCCACGCTCTCGATCAGGTCGGCGCTCGCCTTCGTGCGGCCCGGCACGCACGCGGCTGGACGCTCGAGGAGCTCGCGACGCCGGCGGGCGTCTCGGTGAGTACGCTGTCGCGTCTGGAGTCGGGCAAGCGACAAGCCTCGCTCGAGCTGTTGCTGCCGTTGACGCGTCGACTCGGCATCCGCATCGACGATCTCCTTCCTACCGAGACACGTGACCCGCGCGTGCACCGCCCGATCGAGCGTCGCGACGGGATGGTCATCGCGCCGCTGACGCTCGAGGACTCGCCGATGCAGGCGCTGAAGATCGTCTATCCGCCGATGGATGCCGCGCCCGCCGCCCGCATCCACGAGGGATACGAGTGGCTCTACGTGCTGAGCGGCCGCGTGCGGTTGGCGCTCGACGGCAGCGAGCACGCGCTCGGCGCCGGCGAGGCCGCCGAGTTCGACACGCGGTTGCCGCACTCGATCAGCGCGACCGCCGATGGCCCCGCCGAGGTGCTGAGCATCTTCAGTGCCTCGGGCGAACGCTTCCACACGCGCCTCGCCTGACGGCGAGAAACCACGACCGCCGCGAGAAACCACGACCGCCGCGAGAAACCACGCCGGCGCGTGTTTCTCGACGCGGCGATGGTTTCTCGCGGAGGAGGGACGCGTCAGGCGCGGTGGGCGCGGTAGTAGTCCAGGAGCGCGCGGGTCGAGGCATCCTGCGCGGCCGTCGCCGTCTCGTCGCCCTCGATGGCCGGAGCGATCTGCAGAGCGAGCTGCTTGCCGAGCTCGACACCCCACTGGTCGAACGAGTTGATGCCCCAGACCACACCCTGCGTGAAGGTGATGTGCTCGTACAGGGCGACCAGCTCGCCGAGCACGCGCGGGGTCAGCGCCGGCGCGAAGATCGACGTCGTCGGGCGGTTGCCGGGGAACGTGCGTGCCGCCACGAGCGCGCCGGTGGTGCCCTCGACTTCGACCTCCTCCGCCGTCTTGCCGAAGGCGAGAGCCTTGGTCTGCGCGAGGAAGTTCGCCAGGAACAGGCCGTGCACGTCGCGGCCGCCGTCGTTGAGGTCGTACGCGGGGTTCACGAAGGCGATGAAGTCCGCCGGGATCAGGCGGGTGCCCTGATGGATCAGCTGGTAGAAGGCGTGCTGACCGTTGGTGCCCGGCTCGCCCCAGAAGATCTCGCCCGTGTCGCTCGTGACCGGCGAGCCGTCCCAGCGCACGCGCTTGCCGTTGGACTCCATCGTCAGCTGCTGCAGGTACGCGGCGAAACGACTGAGCTGCTGGGCGTAGGGGAGCACCGCGTGCGACTGGGCCCCGAGGAAATTCGTGTACCAGACGTTGAGCAGGCCCATCAGCACCGGCACGTTCCGCGCGAACGGGGTCGTCCGCACGTGCTCGTCGATCGCGTGGAAGCCCGCGAGAAGCTCGCGGAACGCCTCCGGTCCGAGCTCGACCATCAGCGACAGGCCGATGGCGGAATCGACCGAGTAGCGGCCGCCCACCCAGTCCCAGAATCCGAAGGCGTTCGCCGGGTCGATGCCGAAGTCGGCCACCTTGTCGAGGGCCGTCGAGACCGCGACGAAGTGGTGCGCGACGGCATCCTGCTTCTGCGCGTCGGAGCCGTCGATCGCCCCGGCGGCGGCCAGGCCCGTCCACAGCCAGTCGCGCGCGAGACGCGCGTTGGTGAGCGTCTCCAGCGTCGTGAACGTCTTCGAGGCGACGATGAACAGCGTCGTCTCGGGATCGAGGTCCTTCGTCTTGTGCGCCAGGTCGAACGGGTCGATGTTCGAGACGAAACGCGCGCTGATCCCCGCGGTCGCATACGGCTCCAGCGCGGTCGAGACCATCGCGGGACCGAGGTCGGAGCCGCCGATGCCGATGTTGACGACGTGCGTGACCGTCTTGCCGGTGACACCCTTCCACGCGCCCGAGCGCACGCGATCGGCGAAAGCGCTCATCGCCTCCAGCACGGCCTGCACATCGGCATCCACGTGCTGACCGTCCACGACCAGCTCGGGCGTCGCTCCGGCCGGGCGTCGCAGCGCCGTGTGCAGCACGGCGCGGTCTTCCGTCGTGTTGATGTGCTCGCCGCGGAACATGGCCGCGAGGCGATCGGCCAGGTGCACGTCGTCGGCGAGGGCCAGGAGCGAGGTCAGGATGCCGTCGTCCACGAGGTTCTTCGAGAGGTCCACGTGCAGGTCGGCGGCGTCGAAGGTCAGCCGCTCGACCCGCGTCGGGTCGTCGGAGAACCAGGCGCGGAGATCGGGGGCGAAATCCGCGGCGCGTGCGGACAGATCGGCCCAGGCGGGAGTGCGGGTGGCGTCGATGGGAGTGCTCACGCCTTTACGCTAGCGTCCGCGAGCCGGGTGTGCAGACGCGAGTCCTGTGAGAAAGGCATGGCCGGACGAGATCGATGCGCGAGCCCCGGAAACGACGGTGGGCCGGCCGTCCGAGAGGACGACCGGCCCTGCAATCCGTTGCACCACATTCGCAGGGGGAGAGTCCTGCGTCGCGTCCTCCGGCTCATGGAGTCGGTGTCCGGATTCGGCGATGACTCACGCTATAACGGCGAGGTCACGGTGGCGGGCTCGTCCGCCGAGTGCATATCGTTCGCATACCGTCCTGCCAGGAAACGGTCCCGTCCTCACGATCGCAGCGAGGCGAACCCTGCCGAGACCGTCAGGCTGACCCGCCGCGGCGAATCCGGATCCACGCGCAGACGGTTCTCCACGTCCCCGGCGGCGGCGTCGGTGGACACGGCGTAGGTCGCGTCGGGCAGCACGAGAGCGAGCCGGCCCGCGCTGAGGTCCGCCGTCAGAGTCCGGGGCGCGGACCCGGTGAGGCTGCCCTCGACGGACCCGGCGCTCAGCTTGAAGCCCGCGCGATCGACTCCGGCGAGATCCACGACGAGTCGCCCGGCGGAGACGTCCGCGGTGAGCGCTGCCGCTCGCCCCGACAGCTCCATCGATCCGGCGCTCACGGTGGCGTTCACCGTCCCGTACGTGCCCTGCACCCGCAGCGCGCCGGCGCTGAGCGTGAGATCGCCGTCGAGGGCGACCCGCTCCAGCGAACGGGGGAGGGTCAGCACCGCGGTGTCGCTGCGCCCGAAGGGGCGGATCGCGCTCCACCACGTACGCTGCGTCGTGACCACGAGCCGATCGCCGTCGCGACGCAGGCGCCAGTCCGCGACGGCACCGTCGACCTCCAGCGACGCGCGGTCGCCGCCGTAGACGATGCTCAGATCCGCGGCGGCCACGTCGACGGTGAGGGCGCGTACGTCCGCGGCATCCGCCGTCAGCGTGCCGCTGCCGCGCGCGGCGCCGGCGATCGCGCCGAGCGCCGAGGTGGCGAACGCGCCGAAGATCAGGGCGGCGCCGAGCGCGATCGTCAGAATCGCCACGACGCGGGCCGCCGGGCGTGGGCCGGTCGGACGCGGCGGTCCATCGGGACGGCCGGCGGATGGCCCGCCCGCGCCGGCGGTCGGCGGAGGCGGTGTGAGGGTGGTGGTCATCGGTTCGTTCCGTTCTCCCAGTGGATGAGGGCGGCCAGCACCCGTCGGTTGCCGTGTTCGTCCTGCTCGAGGTCGAGCTTTTGGAACAGCGAGGTGATGTGCTTCTCGACGCTCGCCTCGGTGACGAACAGCGTCTGTGCGATCGCCTGATTGCTCTTGCCTTCGGCGATCAGCGCCAGCACGCTGCGCTCGCGTTCGGTCAGCCGCTCCATGCGTGCGTCGCGTCCGCGGCGGGTGAGCAGCTGCGCGACCACTTCGGGGTCGAGGACGGTGGCGCCCGCGCCGATGCGTTCGACCGCATCGAGGAAATCGCCGACATCGGCCACGCGATCCTTCAGCAGGTAGCCCAGCGCCGCGGACTGCGTGCTGATCAGCTCGCCCGCATACCGCTCCTCGACGTATTGGCTGAGCACCAGCACGGCCACCTCCGGATGTGCGGCGCGCAGGTGCACCGCGGCGCGGATGCCTTCATCGGTGAACGTGGGCGGCAGGCGCACGTCGAGGATGCACAGATCCGGGGTGGAGGTGGCCACGGCATCCATCAGCGCCCCGGCGTCGGGGAGCGCGGCGACCACCTCGTGACCGGCGTCGTCGAGGAGGCGCACGAGACCCTCGCGCAGCAGGGTGGAATCCTCGCAGATCAGGATGCGCACGGCACACTCACCTCCAGAGCGGTCGGACCGCCGTGGGGGCTGTCGAGGCGGCTCACCCCGCCGGCTGCCGCGATCCGATGCGCGATGCCGTCGAGGCCGCCGCCGGGCAGCACGCGGGCACCGCCGACACCGTTGTCCTCGACGCGTGCCCAGAGCATCGGCGCGCCCTGATCGACGCCATCGCGTCGGCGCACCGTCACGCGCACCTCGCTGCCCCGCGAGTGCTTGGCCGCGTTGGTCAGCGACTCGGCGATGGCGAAGTAGACCGCGGCCTCGGCCGTGCGGCTGCACCGATTCGACGGGTCCCCGGAGGCATCGGGCAGACGCACGTCGAGGGTCACGGGGACGTGCGATCGTGCGGCCAGGGCGCTGAGGGCGGCATCCAGGCCCCGGTCGTCGAGGACGGAGGCGTGGATGCCGCGGGCCAGCTGGCGCAGCTCGGTGATCGCCGCCTTGGTCGAGGTGTGGGCTTCATCGATCAGCGCCTTGGCCGCGGCAGGATCGCTGTCGATCTTCTGCTGGGCCAGCCCCAGCATCATCCCCACCGAGACGAGTCGCGGCTGGACGCCGTCGTGGAGGTCGCGTTCGATGCGCGTGCGCTCCAGTTCGCCGGAGCGCACCGCGCTCTCGCGCTGCGTGCCGGCGGCGCGGGCCTGCTCCACGAGCACCGCTTCACGGCTCGGCACGAGGACCGCCCGGGTGAGCACCGCATGCAGGAGCGCGGCGCCGATCAACAGCGCGAGGCTGACGATGATGCCCACGATGCCGACCGGGACGGCCGCCTCGATGCCGATCTGCACGTCCGTGGCGGGGATGCGAGCGGCATCCTCGCCGATCAGTGGAGCGAACAGCAGCACCACGCTGGAGGACAGGGCGCCGACGATCGGCAGCACGACGAGCCCGAGGATCGTCGAGATGCCCGCCGAGGCGACGCCGCGCCACATCGGGCCGTCGGTGAACTGCTGCCAGAGGGTGCGCAGCCACCCGGTGAACCCGGGGTGGGCGCTGGGGCGTGCCGTCAGCGCGGGCAGGCCGTACTCGTAGAGGCCGTCGACCCGCGCGTATTCGAGCCATGCGGTGGCCCACGTCGCGTAGACGAACGCCACCAGGAACAACGCCCCGACCCCGAGAGCGGGAAGGAGCCCGACGCCGAGGCTCAACAGCAGCAGAAGCAGGCTGAAGATCGCGGTGCCCGCCAGCCCCATCGCCGCCAGCTGCGCGATGGCGCCGAGATGGGCGAGAAGTCCGATACGGCGGGCCGGCACCGTTGACGCAGGCGGCGGGGGTGCGGCGTGTGGCACGGATGCCGGGGGCAGGGCGGCGGTCTCTGACATGACTCCACGCTAGGGCGCGCCACGGCGCGGACGCAGGGAGCGGTCCCCCGAATCGGGGTGGGGTTATCCCCACCGGCCGGCTCCGCGCCGAGGGAGGGCGTGCGGAAGGATGGAGGCATGACCGTCCGCGACATCCGCCTGATCGCCGTCGACATGGACGGCACGCTGCTGCTGCCCGACGGGTCGGTGCCCGACGGGCTGTGGTCGCTGCTGGGGCGGCTGCGCGAGCGGGGCATCGCCTTCGCCCCGGCCAGCGGTCGCCAGCTGGCGACGCTGCAGCAGACGTTCGCCGCCGTCGACGGCGAGCTCGACTACATCGCCGAGAACGGAGCGTATGTCGTCCGCGGCGACGTCGAGGTCAGCTCGGACGCCGTCGACCCGGCGGTCGCGGCATCCGTCGTCTCGCGCCTGCGTGCCGCCGTCGCGGAGGGGACCCTCCGCGCCGGACTCGTGCTGTGCGGCAAGAGGTCGGCGTACGTCGAGGACACCACTCCTCGCTTCCTCGCGGAGGTTGAGAAGTACTACGCGCGTCGGGAGGTCGTGGCCGATCTTCTCACCGTGGACGATCAGATCCTCAAGCTCGCGATCTACGACCTCGACGGCGGCGAGGAGCACTCCGCGCCCGCGTTCGCCGATCTCGCCCAGACCCACCGGGTCGTCGTCTCCGGTCACCACTGGGTCGACATCATGAACGCGACCGTCAACAAGGGGGTCGCGCTGCGGGCGCTGCAGGAGGCGCTCGGTGTGACGGCCGAGCAGACCGCCGCGTTCGGCGACTACCTCAACGATCTCGAGATGCTCGGTGCCGCGCACTGGTCGTACGCCATGGCCGACGCCCACCCCGAGGTCGCGGCCGCCGCGCGGTTCCGGGCGCCCTCGAATGCGGATGCCGGGGTGCTGAGCGTCATCGAGGAGCTGATCGCACCGTGAGCGTGCGCCGGGCGTAGCGTGGAGGCATGGTCATGATCCCCACGGTCGCGCTCAACGACGGCACGTCCTTTCCCGAGCTCGGATTCGGCACCTACAAGCTGCAGGGCGAGGACGGTGTCGCCGCGATCGAGGCGGCCATCGGCGCGGGCTATCGCCTGCTCGACTCGGCCGTGAACTACGAGAACGAGACCGAGGTCGGCGAGGCGGTCCGCCGCAGCGGCATCCGCGACGAGCTCATCGTGACGACGAAGGTCCCGGGCCGCGACCACGGCTACGACCAGGCGATCCGCAGCGCCCACGCCTCCCTTGAGCGTCTCGGCCTGGAGCGCATCGATCTCTACCTCATCCACTGGCCGAACCCCAGCGTCGGCCGCTACGTCGAGACCTTCCGTGCCATGGTCGATCTGCAGAGCGACGGTGCGGTCGGCTCGGTCGGTGTTTCGAACTTCACGGAGCAGATGCTCACCCGACTGATCGAGGAGACGGGCGTGACCCCGGCCGTCAACCAGGTCGAGATGCATCCGTACTTCCCTCAGGCAGCGCTGCGCGCCTTTCACGCCGCTCACGGCATCCGCACCGAGAGCTGGAGCCCGCTGGCGCGGCGCAGCGAGCTGCTCGCCGAGCAGGTGGTCGCCGATGTCGCCGCCGCGCACGGGGTCACGCCCACCCAGGCCGTGCTGCGCTGGCACACCCAGCTCGGCTCGACCCCGATCCCGAAGTCGGCGACGCCGGCGCGTCAGCGTGAGAATGCGGATGTCTTCGGCTTCACGTTGACCGATGACGAGATGGCGGCACTCAGCTCCCTGGAGCGGGGTCGTCTGTGGGGCGGGGACCCCGAGACGCACGAGGAGATGTGAGCTTCCGCGCGAGCAGGCGGTCGCATCCCACGACGACATAGCCGACCGCGACGAGCCCCACGGTCAGCCCGCCGATCCACAACGCGACGCCGCCGACCCCGTGTTTCGCGACGTTCATGAACGGGTACGGCACGCTCGTGCCGCCCGCAAGCCGGCCCCGACCGCGCTGTAGGTGTACGCGAACGCGACATACGCGAACGGGATGAGCACCCACAGCAGCGGGTCGTGGCGGCGCAGATGACCCTTGGGGACGAACAGCGCCCAGTCGAGGATCGGCGTGACGATGTGGACGAGATCGTCGGTGAGCCAGTTGGGACTCGCCGTCCACAGCCCCGACACGCGGGCGATGCCGATCACGATCACGAGCGCCGCCACGGCGCGGTAGCCGAAGGCGAGGATGCGTGAGCGCGCGATCATTCGCTCATGTGAGGGCTCACGCTCACAGTTGCGCGCCGTCGTCCCACGGGTCCTCGAGCTCAGGCGTGCGTCCGCGCCACGATTCGTACGCGATGAGCCAGCCGATCGAGACGATCACGGCCAACAGCACGCCGAGCAGCACGTTCTGCATGATGAGTCCGAACAGCACTCCCGCGCCGAGCAGCACCACGGTTCCGATCAACCAGCCGATGCGGCCGCGTGGCCATCCTCTGTGGGTCATGGCACCAGCGTAGAAGGTCGGCCCGGGATCGCCGCCCGATCACCGCCCGCGGTGGTCCTCCGGTGCGAAGCGGGGACCGCGGCGCGGTTCGAGCCGGCCGCTCAGCCCGATCAGTCTGATCACGCGCTGGCGGTGCCCGCGCCAGGGCTCCAGCAGCTCGAGCATCCCGTCGTCGTCGACGCGGCGACCGGTCAGGGCGTAGCCCACCTGGTGGGAGAGGTGGTAGTCGCCGATGCTGACGGCATCGGGATCGCCGAAGGCGCGGATGCGCATCTCCGCGCTGGTCCACGCCCCGATGCCGCGGAGGCTCGTCACGGCGCTGTCGGCGGATGCCGGGTCGCGAGCGGCCCGCTCGATCGAGGCGCGCCGGGCGGCCGCCTGCACGATCGTCTGCGACTGCGGCGGTTCGAGTCCGGCGCGGTGCCACGTCCAGCTCGGGATGAGGTGCCAGTCGGCCGGCGGGGCGAACATCGGCCGGGGCGTCGGGCCGGGTGCGCGCTCGCCGCACCAGGTGAGGATCATCCGCCAGGCGCCGAAGGCCTGCAGCCCCGTCACCTTCTGCTCGAACACGGCGCTGATCAGCGCGTCGAAGACGAGGTCGGTGCGACCGAGCCGCAGATCGCCGTGCCGGTGATGGGTATCGGAGATGAGCGGATGCCGGTGGGGTTCGAAACCGTCGGGGTCGTCGTCGGCGCCGCACAGTCGCGGCAGCTGCTCCAGCGCCCAGGCGGCGCCGGTACCCCAGGCCGCGGCACGGACGCGGTCGCGTTCGATGCGCAACGCCAGGGTCGCGACACCCGCGGGCGTGCGCGTGGCCCGCCAGATCACGCCCTGGTGCTCGAGCTGCGACGGATCATGCGCGCCGCGCTGCTGCGGTCGTACGGCGCGCGCGACGTCGGTGAGCACGCGCGGCCGGTACTCGCTTTCGATCGGCCGCGGCGACGGAGGACGCGGGTCGCGCGTCGCCGGCGGCACCGTGCGCGGCGGCATCCTCTCCCGCGTGCTCATGCCGTCACCCTATGTCAGGGCCTCCGACATCACGACGCGAGTGGCGTGGACGCGGATCAGAAACGGTCGGGCGAGGGTGTGCCGTGGCCGTAGCGGATGACGACATCGGCGTGGCGGTCGAAGCGGTATCCGATGCCGCGGACAGTGCGGACGATGTCCTCATAACGGCCGAGCTTGGAGCGCAGGCGCCGCACGTGCACGTCGATCGTGCGTTCACCGGGTGCCTCGTCGGCGTCCGCGTGGCTCCACAGCGACGAGACGAGCTCGGTGCGCTCGATGGTGCGGCCCTCACGGAGCACGAGATACTGCAGCAACTCGAACTCCTTGAACGTGAGCTGCGCGGTCTCGCCCTCGATGTGCACGCGGCGGCGGGAGATGTCGATCGTCACCCCTCCGGGCACGTGGTCGTCCTCCGGCTCGTCCTGCTTCGTGCGGGCGACGGCGCTCGGCTCGTGGAGCGCGAGGCGCACGACGTCGACGTCGCGGCCGCCGGCGGACGCGGGCGCCAGGGCGACGGTGGCATAGGTCTCGGCGTGGGGGGCGAGTTCGCCGAGCGTGCGGCGCAGAGCTTCGACGAGCGTGGAGAGCGAGACGCCGTCTGCCGCCGCCTTCGCCTCGTCGATGCCGACGTAGAGAGCGAAGCCGCGCGGCGCGGTGCCGACCGGGACGGTGCCGGCGGCGGGGGTCGCCGTGCTCGCGGCCGGGGCGGCCACGGCGGGACGCTGCGGCACGTCGGAGACGGCGCGCAGGTGACGGACGGGAGCGGGCGAGGCGAGAAGAGCGGTGTTCGACACGGGAATGTCCTTCGGGGCGGAACCCGGGGCGTGCGGCCCAGGAGCGGGTTCGGGTGTGTGTTGCGTGAGGCCCGGTGCGAGATCAGCATCGGATGGGATGCGAGGGCCTGTGCGAGACAGCCGGCGTTCGCGTTGTGCGCGGCGCGGTGCTCGGGGGGTGGCAGTCGGCTGACGGAGGTCGGTCAGCGACGGCGGGCGCACCCGGCGGGGTTCACCGTCAGTGGCACATTCGGCAACACATGGCAACGCGCGGCATCATCATGATGCCGGCATGTCCGTTCGCCTCCAGGGCGGACAGAGTGCGTGCGTTGTCAGTCATGGGCCTGATTATGACGAATCGCGTCGTGATGTGTCAAACCGCACGGATGCCGCCGTCACAAGATGACGGAATGTGACAGAGTGCATGGTCGTGAACGCCCCGACGACGCCGCCCGCCCGCATCCGCATCGTCGGGACCTCAGGCTCGGGCAAGTCGCGGCTGGCGGAGGACGTCGCGGCGCGGATGCATATCGCCCGGCTCGAACTGGACGCTGTGTTCTGGGATGCGGGGTGGACCTATCGCAACCTCGAGGAGGCTCGGGGACGCGTGCGAGCGTTCCTCGCCGCGCACCCCGAGGGGTGGGTCGCGGACGGCAACTGGAACTCACGGCTGGGCGGTCTCATGGAGCCTGGTACCGCCGGCGGGGCCGACGTCGTGGTGTGGGTCGACCACCCGCGTCGCGTCGTGATGTGGCGGGTGCTCCGGCGAACCCTTCGTCGCGGCATCCTGCGCGAAGAGCTCTGGCACGGCAACCGCGAGAGCGTGCGCTCGTGGCTGAAATGGGAGCCGGAGGACAACATCATCCGCTGGGCCTGGACGAGCTATCCGGGCATGCGCCGGCGGATGGAGGCACGGATCGCCGCGGGCGACCCCGTGCTGCGGCTGCGGGGCCAGCGCGAGGTCGACGACTGGGTGCGCTCGCTTGCCGCCGGTCCCGCGGCGTAGCCCCGCACCCGTCCCATCTCCGCCCCGCCCCCTGCGCCCCGGCGTAGCGTAGAGATATGACAGAAACCGCCGACGAGCTGTCGTTCAGCAATGAGCCCGACGCGTCGCGCTACACGCTGCGCCGAGGGGAGCAGATCGTGAGCGCGCTGGACTACCGCGACGACGGCCGCACCGTCGCGATGACGCGGGCGTACACCGTGCCGACTTTCCGGGGTCACGGCTACGCGGCAGAGGTCGTCTCCCGGGCCGTCGACGACGTCGCCGCTCGAGGCGATCGCGTCATCAGCCCGGTGTGCTGGTATGTCGCCGACTGGTTCGCGGCGCATCCCGAGCGCCGGTCGCTGCTGGCGCCGCCGCGGACCGCCTGAGCCGTCATCGCCTACCTCCTCGGCGCCGGCGCCGTCAAGGGTCTGGTCGGTCGCCGCGCGGCCCCGCACAGTGGGACGACCGAGGTGAGGAGAGCCCATGAGCACCGAGCGAGACGAACTCCCGGACGGCGTGATCGATGCCGAGCCGTCGGGAGGCGGGGAGAGCGCGCCGACGCAGGACGAGCCCCGTCTCGAGCTTCATGAGACATCGGATCAGGAGCGCTTAGACGGACTGATCGCCCAGCTGCGCGCCGACGTCGGTGGGCAGAACGCCGCCACCGTCGACGAGGCCGTTCGCGGTCGCCTCGCCGAGACGGGGGTTCCCGCCGAGGAGGAGGTCATTCTCGCGCTGATCGCCGAGCTCGCAGCGGACGAATCCGCGGACTGAGCGCACGCGGCGGGCGCCCGTCGACGCGCGTCACTGCTCCGACAGCCACCGGCCCAGCTCCCGGGCAGTCGGTTCCGCCGTGCGGATGAGCGTCTCGTGACGGTGGCCCTCGACGACGAAGCCGCGCGAGTCCGGGATGGCGGCGACGACCTCATCGAACCACTCGGGGGGAACGACGACGTCGGATTCGCCCCGCACCACGAGGGTGGGTGCCGAGACCCGAGCGTAGGTGGCTTCGGGGCGGTGGGTGAGCATCGCCCGCATCTTGCGCCGGAGGTTCGGTCCCGCCCGCATATACTCGCGGGCACCCAGCAGCAGCACCTTCGGGCTTTCTCCCCAGAGATCGCGCGCCAAGCGCCACAGCTGACGTAGCGCGCGGCGGCGATGGCGGTCGACGGTGGGGGCGACCAGGACGAGGCGGTCGACCGTGTCGGGGTGTCGGGCCGCGGTTTCGGCGACGACCTGCGTGCCCATCGAGTGCCCGAGCAGCACGACCGGACCGCGTCCCAGATGGCGCAGATACGCCGCGACGAGGTCGGCCATGCGCTCGATCGTGGGCGTGCGCGTCGGCTCCGGGGCGTCGCCGTAGCCGGGCAGGTCCAGGGCCACCACGAGCGCTTCGTTCTCCAGGTGGCGCACCAGATCTGCGAACACCTTGCGGCCCATGCCGATCCCGTGCACCAGCACCACCGTGCACGCCGACGCGGCATCGCCGCGACGCTCCGCCACGACGCTCGCGCCGCCGTGTGCGAAAACCTCGATGCGCCCGGCATCGGTGGGCACGCCCGTGATCTCGTCGATCGCGCGATCGACGGCATCCGTGCTGACCGCCATGCACGAGTGGACGGGCGTGAGCGCGGTCGCCTCGACGACGTCGCTGAGCGTGCAGGAGCGCACGGTCACCGCGCGTGTCGTCGCCGCCGACCGCGGCGACGTCGCCGGAACCGTCACGTTCACGGGGCAGGCCGCCACCTCCGCGCTGGTGCGCGCCAGCGCGTGGTCGGTGCAGGTGCTCGTCTCGCGCGGCGGGGCGAGCGTCGTCGTCCCCGCGGGAATCCGCACCGTCACGGCGCAGTACGACGGCTACCGCGATCAGCTCGTGCAGGTGTCGAACTCCGATGCGGTCACGCTGGCCGACGTCGTCGTGACCCCGGACCCCGAGCCCTCGCCGGTCCCCACCGACGGCACGAGTCAGAGCGGCACGGGTCAGACCGGCACGGGTCAGAGCGACCCCGGCGCGGCCTCGCTGGCCACGAGCGGTCAGAGCCCGGTGCTGATCACGGCGGCGAGCATGCTCGCAGCGCTGCTGCTGGTAGCCGGAGCCGTCCTGCTGATCGGACGCCGCCGCATCCGAAACGGCTGAGTCCGCACCCACCGCGACGGGCGGCTCGGAGACGGTCTCCGAGCCGCCCGTCCGCTGTGTCGTGGGACGGTGGCCACGCGTGAGGGGGCGATAACGTGGACGGATGACCAGTCCGGGTACCGCGAGCATCTCCCTCGACGGCGGGCAGCGCTGGCGCGCGTTCTGGGTCTGCGTATCCGTCGCGGCGCTGACGATCCTCGATCTGAGCAAGGTGAACGTCGCGCTGCCCTCGATCGAGAAGGCGCTGGGGGCCGGTTCGACCCAGCTGCAGATCGTCGTCTCCGGCTACGTGCTCATGTTCGGTCTCGCGCTCGTGCCCTTCGGGCGGCTCGGCGATCAACGCTCGCGCAAAGCCCTGTTCCTCGTCGGGTTGAGCCTGTTCCTCGTCACCAGTGTCGTCTGCGCCCTGGCGCCCACGATCGAGGTGCTGATCGCTGCCCGCCTCGTCCAGGGCCTCGCCGCCGGCATCCAGATGCCGCAGGTGCTGGGAACCATCCAGCAGATCTTCGTCGGCAAGGAGCGCGGTCGCGCCTTCGGACTGTTCGGAGCCACGATCGGTGTCGCCACTGCGATCGGCCCCACCTTCGGTGGCCTGATGATCGCCGTCGGCGGGGTGCAGGACGGCTGGCGGTGGATCTTCTGGATCAACGTGCCGCTGTGTGCACTGGTCATCGCCGGCGTGCTGGGCCTGCTCCCGCGAACGCGTCGATCGACGCCCGGTCGCCTGCAGCTGGACCCGGTGGGTCTCGTGCTGCTCGCGTTCACGATCGTGACCCTCATGTGGCCCTTCCTCTTCACGACCGGCGCCCCGACCGACGATCCCCGCCGGTGGTGGAGCCTCGTGCTCTTCGTCGTCTTCGTGACCGCGTTCACCTGGTGGGAGCGGCGGTACGCGGCATCCGGTCGTTCACCTCTCGTGCCGTTCTCCCTCTTCTCGATCTCGTCGTTCCGCAACGGCACCCTCGTCGTGACTACCTACTTCACGGCGATCCCGGCGATGTTCCTGCTGACCACGCTGTTCCTGCAGATCGGCATCGGCACCGAGCCCGTCTTCGCCGGCATGGTGTCCATCGGCTTCGCCGTGGCCAGCGCCATCACCGCGTGGTTCGGCGGCTCGCTCGTCGCGCGGCTCGGGCGCCCCCTCGTGGTCGGCGGGCTGATCGTGGTGCTCGTGAGCGTCGTCGCCCTCGCGATCGTCGCGTACACGGTGCCGGCCGGAGTCGTGGAGTACGCCATGGCGGGGGTCATGGTCCTCGCCGGTGCCGGCGCCGGCTTCGTCGTCGCGCCGAACCAGACGCTCACCCTCGCCGAGATCCCGACGCGCGAGGGGGGCCTCGCCGGTTCGGTCGGCCAGCTCGGCCAGCGCGTCGGCACGGCAGTGGGCACCGCGATCGGGCTCTCGCTGTTCTACTCGACGGTCTATCGCGAGAAGGACGGCGGGGGCGACGCGCTCGCGGTCTTCCACGATGCGTACGCCTACGGCATGGTGGCCGTCGGCGTCTTCCTGGGCATCGCGCTGCTGATTGGAGTGATCGACCTCGGCGCGCGGCGCAGAGCGGCCCAGGACTGAGCCCACCCGCGGGCCTTCCGTGCGATGTCGGCGGCTGCGCCTACCGTGGAGCCATGCGCATCCTGCATACCTCCGACTGGCACATCGGGCGGACCTTCCACGGTCATTCGACGCTCGATGCGCTGCGGGGTGTGCTCGAGACGCTCACCGAACAGGTCCGCACCCACGCGGTCGACGTCGTCATCGTGGCCGGCGACGTCTTCGATTCCGCGACGCCGGCCGCCGCCTGCTACACGCTGCTGTCCGAGACGCTGCGGGCACTGGCCGACACCGGCGCGCAGGTCATCGTCACCAGCGGCAACCACGACTCCGCGGCGCGGCTCGGCTTCCAGGCGGCGCTGCTGCGCGACGGCATCCACGTGCGCACCGACCCGGCGGCGATCGGCGAGCCGATCACGGTGTCGGACGAGCACGGTCCGGTGCACTTCTACGGCATCCCTTACCTCGAACCCGCGCTCGTGCGTGCGGTGTGGCCCGGGGTGCGTACGCAGGCCGATGCGCTTCGCCGTGCGATGGACGTCGTCCGCGTCGACCACGCCTCCCGCGGCGGACGGACGGTGGCGATCGCGCACTGCTTCGCGGCCGGCGTCGAGCCCACCCCGCACCTCGAGCGCGATATCCAGCAGGGCGGTCTCGATGTCGTGCCCCTGTCTGCCTTCGACGGTGTGGACTACGTCGCCCTCGGTCACATCCACGGTCGCCAGAAGCTGGCTGAGCATGTGCGCTACGCCGGCGCGCCGCTGCACTACAGCTTCGGTGAAGGGCACAAGCCGCGCGGGTCGTGGCTCATCGAGATGGATGCCGAGGGAGCGTCGGAGGCGGTGTGGGTCGAGCTGCCGGTTCCTCGACGCCTCGTCACCCTGCGCGGGCCGTTCGAGGAGATCCTGGCCGCGACCTCGTCCGACGATGCTCGCGACGCGTGGGTCAGCGTCGAATACACCGATGATCTTCCGGTGCGCGATCCGCTGCGACGGCTGCAGCAGCGCTTTCCGTACTGCGCCAAGGTCGTGCACGTGCCGGACGTCGCACGCCACAGCGATGGGCGGGGCTACACCGATCGTGTCCGGGCCGCACGCAGCGACCTCGAGCTGTTCGATGCGTTCCTGTCACATGTGCGTGACGGCGAGGGGCTGACGGAGCGAGAGCGCGAGGTGCTGCGTGACGTGCTCGAGGAGCGCGTCGTCGTCGAGGCGTTGGCATGAAGCTCCACCGTTTGGAGCTCACCGGCTTCGGGCCCTTCCGTGACACGCAGGTCGTCGACTTCGACGCGTTCGATGCCGACGGACTCTTCCTGATCTCCGGGCGCACCGGCACCGGCAAATCGAGCATTCTCGACGGGGTCAGCTTCGCCCTGTATGGCAGCGTGCCCCGCTACGACGGCGGGGAGAAGCGTCTGCGCAGCGACCACGCGGATCTCTCCGACCCGACCGAGGTGCGATTGGAGTTCACCGTCGGCGCGCGACGCTGGCGCGTGACGCGGGCGCCGGAATACGACCGCCCCGCCAAGCGCGGGGGCGGATTGACGACGGAGCCGCCGCGGGCGGAGCTGGAGGAGCTGGTCGAAGGAAGATGGGTCGGGCGCGCGGCGAAACCGCGCACGGTCGGCGAGGCTCTCGGCGAGATCCTCGGTCTGAACGCGCAGCAGTTCCAGCAGGTGATCCTTCTGGCGCAGAACAAGTTCTCGCGGTTTCTGCTCGCCTCCGGTGAGGAGCGCCAGGGCCTGCTGCGCACGCTCTTCGGTACGCGTCGATTCGAGCAGTACCGTGATGAGCTCGATAGCCGGCGCCGAGAGGCGGAGACGGCTCTGGCC
This sequence comes from Microbacterium sp. SCN 69-37, assembly GCF_001724435.1. Lineage (NCBI taxonomy): Bacteria > Bacillati > Actinomycetota > Actinomycetes > Micrococcales > Microbacteriaceae > Microbacterium > Microbacterium sp. SCN 69-37. The sequence goes on along the minus strand of NZ_MEEL01000031.1, from coordinate 75,720 downwards.
GCTGTCGACTCGCGTGCGCGCACGCTCGTCGAGGAGGGTGAGAGGCTGGCCCGAGCTCACGATCTCGATATCCGCGAGGCGCAGGACGGCGCCGGCGACCTCGCTGACGAGCACGCGGGCGGATCGGAGCTTGCAGCGCACCCCGACCCTCGGCGCGCGGATCCCGCGCCGGCGCCCGTGGCGACCCGTCGCGAGGATCTCGCGCGGGCGCACCGCCGCGCGCGGTACCGCGTCGAACAGGCGGAGTTCGCGCGCACGGCGACCGAGGAGCGTTTCGCCGCCGCGGCCGCCGCGCACGCCGCGGTCGTGGCCGCCGCGGCGCGCGCGCAGGAGCGACAGACGCTGCGCCACCGCCTCGGTGAACTCGAGGCCCGCGCCGACGAGATCGCACGTGCGCGCCGCCGGCTGGATGGCGGGCGTGCCGCCGCGGTGCTGCGCGCCCCTCTCGACTCTCTCGAGCGTGCCGAGCGCGCTGCGGCGGCGGCGGCGCACGACGCCGACACGGCTCGGGATCGGTGGCGTGCGGGCCGCACGGACGCTTCAGCCGACGCCGCTCGCGCGGTCGAGCAGCTCACCGGTGATCTCGCCCGGTGGGAGATCGCAGCCGCTCAGGAGCGGGACCTCGTCGCGCGTCGGGTCGAGCACGAGGCTGCGATCGCCGCGATCGTGGCGCGCGAGCACGACCTCGCGGACATCGATGACCGCCGCGCCGCCCGTCCCGCCGAGCGTGCCCAGATCGACGCCGAGATCGCCGCCGTGTCGGTCGCCGCGGCGCGTCTCGACGATCTGCGTGCCGAACACCTGCGTCTGCGCGAGGTCGTCGCTGCGGCCCACCGTGCCGACGACCTCGCGGCCGCGCTCGCCGCGGCCGAGGCTGCGTACGCGACGGCGCTGACGGACTCCGAGGCCGCGTCGGCTGCGCTCGGTGCGCTGCTGCGTCGACGTGTCGCCGGCGTCGCGGCGGAGCTTGCGGCCGCGCTCGTTCCCGGGGAGCCGTGCCCGGTCTGTGGCTCCCCCGAGCATCCCCACCCCTCGCCGCCCGCCGACGAGCCCGTCACCGATGACCTGCTGGTGGCGGCCGAGCGCGCGCGAGACGAGGCGTCCGTCGCCGAGGCCGACGCGCGCGAGCGTGCCGGTCTCGCACGGGAAGCTGTCGCTGCGGCCCGCATCGCCGCCGGCGGCCTCGACGGAGCCGCGGCCGAGGAGAGGCTCGCCGCCACGTCCGCGGCGCAGGCCGAGGCCGAGCGTGCGGCCGCGGAACTCGCCGGCCTCTCGCAGCGCCGCGCGCGTGCCGAGCAGGCCGCCGCGGCCGACGACGAGCGGCGCGCGGCGTGCGTCGAACACCTCGCGACGGCGCGCGAGCGTGCCCGCGCGGCCGAGTCCGACATCTCCCGCCTCGACGCGGTCGTCACCGCGGCGCGCGGGTCGTTCGCGACGGTGGCGGCGAGAATCGACGCCGTCGCCGAGGAGCGCGATCGGGCGCGCGCGGTCGTCGTGGCTGATGCCGCACGTGATGAGCGCGCTCGTGCGCACCTCGACGCCCGACAGGAACTCGACGCGCTGCTCGCGGCCTCCGGTTTCGACGATCTCGACGCGGCCCGGGCGGCGCTCATCTCCGACGAGGAGATCGAGGGGATCGACATCGCGATCGCCGACCATGCGGCGCAGCTGTCGGCGACGCGCTCTCGACTTCTCGAACTCGAACTCGACGCCGGCGGCGATGACCCCTCCGCCGGCGATGTCGACGCCTCCCGTCAGACGGTGGAGATCGCCGATGCCGCGCGCACCGATGCGATCTCCGCTCACGCCGGCGCCGTCCGCACGGCCGAGGCGCTCCAGGATCTGCTGCAGCAGGTCGACCGTGCCCTGGCGGAGGTGCAGGAGAGCGCCGACGAGGCCGCCGCCGTGATCCGTCTGGCCGACAGTGTGGCCGGGCGGGCGCCGAACACGATGCGGATGGACCTCGAGACCTTCGTGCTGGCCGCCGAACTGGAGGAGATCGTCGCGGCTGCCAACGTGCGTCTGGCGGAGATGTCGTCGGGACGCTACACCCTGCACCACTCCGACGCCCGTGCCGCGCGCGGGCGCGCGTCGGGCCTGGGCCTCGACGTGCTCGACGCGCACACCGGCCGGCGGCGTCCGCCGCAGTCGCTGTCCGGCGGCGAGACCTTTCTCGCCTCGCTCGCCCTCGCGCTCGGTCTTGGAGAGGTCGTCACGGCCCGGGCCGGCGGCATCCGTCTGGACACGCTCTTCGTCGACGAAGGCTTCGGATCGCTCGACCCCGAGACACTCGAACTCGCTCTGCGGACTCTCGACGACCTGCGCGCGGGCGGGCGTACCGTCGGTGTCATCAGCCACGTCGAGGCGATGAAGGAGCAGCTGCCGGCCCAGCTGCTGGTCGCATCGACGCCGGAGGGCCCGAGCGTCATCCATCAGGATGCCGCTCGAGCCCCCGTGGTCAAACGCGCGCGGTGACCTACTGCAGGTAGGTCCGCGCAGAGGTCAGGATCTCACCGTAGAGCGTGCGCAGCATGTCGGCGGAGCTCTCGTCGGCTCCCACGCTGGTGATCGTCTGCTGCACGAGGTCGTCGATTCCCGCCTCGCCGGTCGTGAGCAGCGTCTCGCCGATGAGGATCAGCGTTTCGTCGGGGAGGACCTGCTCGATGATCTCGGGCGTCGCCGTCGGGTCGACCTCCGTGAGGATCTGGTTGACCTTCGGGCGGACATCGGCGATGAACTGCTGCTGCGCCGCCGACTCCGTCGCCGTTGCAGAATCGTCGCCCTCGCCGGGCAGGATGTCGCCGGGGCTGACCTCGACGGAGGGGATGGGCGTCGGGGTGCTCATCATCTCGTCGATCGATGAGCCCGCCGAGGAGACGCCGACGAGGATGATCGACCAGATGAGAGCGAACGAGCCGATCGTCGCGCCCACCAGCGACAGCACGAGGGCCGTGATGCTGAGGGGCTTTCCGCCGTAGCGCTTGCCCGCGAGCCCGACGACGGAGAAGATGAAGCCCGCCAGCAGCAGCAGACCGCCGATCAGCACGGCCACCAGACCCACCCACGGCACCGGCACGATGCCGATGATGCTGAGGAGCGTGCCCCCGGCGGCGAGGCCGAGTGCCGTCCACGCGATGGCCTTCGAGCGCGTGTCGGGCACCGGCGGGCCCGAGGGTGCGAGGTACGGCGGGGTCGGCGCGCCGTAGGGGGCGGTGGGTGCGCCGTAGGGCACGGTGGGCTGGCCGGCCGCGGGCGGGAGAGGGGGCGCCGTCGGTGCGACGTAGGCATCCCCGTAGCCGCCGGTCGGGGCGGGTGCGGCAGGCGGGGCTGCGGGCGGGTAGACCTCGGTGGGGGTGGAGTCCACCGCGTCGGGAGCGACCGCGTCGGGGACGTCGGCGGCCGAGCCGTCCGGATCCTGAGGATTCGTGGGCGGGGGTGTCGACATCTGTTCTTCCTTCGTTTTGTCCGATCATCGCGGGGCCTGGTCCGGGAGACGTCGGCGTGGCGGCGGTATGTCGACCCTATCGACTCACTGTGACTTTGTTCTCGGTGAGCTGTCCGCGACGTTTCTCACGTCGCATCCGCTGACCGCGACAGGCCATCCTGAGACAGGATGGGAGCACGCGGCATCCCGCCGGTGCGAGCACGCGGCGGGACGCCCGATGAAAGGGACGCCATGACACTCACCTCGGTTCTGCTCGACACTCCGCCCTCGGTGGCCGCGCGACTCGGCTGGGACCCGGCCACGACCGTCCACGATCGTCGCCGCATTCTCGCGAAGGAGCTCATTGCCGCTCGCCTCGGCTGTGACGTGAACGACATCCGTATCGAGCGCGAGGCGCCGCGCGGCTTCGGCTACCACACGCGCCTGATCGCCTCGCGTGACGGTGAGGAGCTGCCGATCGCCATCGTCACGGCGAGCTTCCGCGCCGCGACGATCGTCGCCATCTGCGACCCGGGCCTTCCGCTGGGCATCGACATCCGTGACATGACACCGGAACCCGCCGACATCCGCTTCATGCAGAAGCACTCGCACCTGTTCGACCCGGACAACATCCCCGACCTGCTCCAGCACTGGGTGCGGGTGCAGGCGGTGCTCGAGGCCGACGGTCGCGGGGTGCGCGTCGCGCCCGACAACGTGCGGCTGGACATGGGGCGGCTGAAGGGATGGATCCCGGACCGCAACATGAAGTACACGCTCGTCGACGCCTCGCGCGACAGCTGGGTGATCACGATCGCGATCGGAACCCTTCCCGCGGCCTGAGTCCCGTGTTCATCCGTCCCTTGCTGCCGCATCCGACGGGGTGAAGCGACCACAGCGGACGGATGAACGCCGCGGGGCGCGGGTGGGCTCAGGCGGCCGGGAACGCGCGGTCGAGCTCGGCGAGCCACACCGCGGCGTTGCCGTCGCTGGGCGCTCGCCAGTCGCCGCGCGGCGAGAGCGACCCCGACGGAAGCACCTTCGGCCCGTTGGGGATCGCGGTGCGCTTGAACTGCGCGAAGCCGAAGTAGCGCGTCAGGAACACCCGCAGCCAGCGCACGATCGTCTCGCGGTCGTAACCGTAGCGGTCGGATGCCGGGAAGCCCGGCGGCCACGCCCCGGCATCCGCGTCGCGCCACGCGTGCTCGGCGAGGAAGACGATCTTCGAAGGGCGCAGACCGTAGCGCAGCACGTGGTACAGCGCGAAGTCGTGCAGCGCGTACGGGCCGATCGTGTCCTGCGTGGACTGGACCTTGCCGTCCTGACCCGCCGGGACCAGCTCCGGGCTGATCTCCGTGTCCAGCACCGCCTGCAGCACGTCCTTCGCCGCCGGCGACAGGCTCGTGCCGTCATCGTCGGCATGCGCGATGACCCAGCGGATGAGGTGCTGGATGAGGGTCTTGGGCACCCCGGCGTTCACCGCGTAGTGGCTCATCTGGTCGCCCACGCCGTAGGTCGCCCATCCGAGGGCGAGCTCGGAGAGGTCGGAGGTGCCGACGACGAAGCCGCCGTTCTGATTCGCGAGGCGGAACAGGAAGTCGGTGCGCGCCCCGGCCTGCACGTTCTCGAACGTCACGTCGTACACGGGCTCGCCGTTCGCGAAGGGGTGTCCGATGCCCGTCAGCAGCTCGGTGGCCATCGGCCGGATGTCGATCGTCTCGATGGAGGCGCCGATGGCCTCGGCCAGGGCGATGGCGTTCGACTTCGTGTGATCGCTCGTCGCGAATCCCGGCATCGTGTAGGCGAGGATGTCGCTGCGCGGGCGACCCATGCGGTCCATCGCCCGCGCGACGACGAGGAGGGCGTGCGTCGAATCGAGGCCGCCGGAGACGCCGATCACGGGCTTCGGTGACCCGATCGCGCGCATCCGCTGCTCGAGCGCGGACACCTGGATGTTGAACGCCTCGTAGCAGTCCTGGTCGAGTCGTGCCGGGTCGTCGGGCACGAAGGGGAAGCGGTCGAGCGGGCGACGCAGGCCGATGTCGGATGCCGGGGGATCGACCGTGAACGACACCGTGCGCATCGGCGCCGCTGCCGGGGCGACCGCGCGGCGGTTGTCGTCGAACGTGCCCTGGCGAAGGCGGTCCTGGCGGATGCGGTCGAGGTCGATGTCGGCGACGGCGCTGCGCGGGCCGTCCGGGAAGCGCTCGGTTTCGGCCAGGAGGGCGCCCGACTCGTAGATCATCGTCTGTCCGTCCCACGACACGTCGTTGGTCGACTCGCCCAGGCCCGCGGCCGCGTAGACGTAGGCGGCGATGCAGCGGAACGACTGAGACTTCGCGAGAAGGTGACGATCATCGGCCCGCGCGACGGTGATCGGGCTGCCGGAGAGGTTCAGGAGCACGGTCGCACCGGCGAGAGCGGCGGTGGACGACGGCGGCACGGGCACCCACATGTCCTCGCACACCTCCGCGTGGACCACCAGGCCCGGCACGTCGTCCGCGGCGAACAGCAGGTCGGTGCCGACGGGCACCTCCTGGCCGACCAGCACGGTGGATTCCGGGGCATCCGTTCCGGCCGCGTACCAGCGGGCCTCGTAGAACTCGCGATAGGTCGGCAGATAGCTCTTCGGTGCGACGCCGAGCACGCGGCCGCCGTGGATGATCACCGCGCAGTTGTAGAGGCGTGGCCCCAGCCGCAGCGGTGCGCCGACGACCAGCAGCGGACGCAGCTGCTGCGAGGCCGAGACGAGGGTGGCGATGGCGGCGTGGACGGCGTCGAGCACGGCATCCTGCATCACGAGGTCGTCGATGGCGTATCCGGTCAGGCAGAGCTCCGGGAAGACGGCGACGGCGACGGCATCGTCGCTGAGCGCGCGGGCCGCGTCGATGACCGCCTCGGCGTTTCGCGCCGGGTCGGCGATCGCGACGGGGATCGTACAGGCGGCGACCCGGGCGAACCCGTGCCGATAGACGCTCTCGAACGGCAGGTTCTCGCTCACCCCTCCAGTCTGGCAGGTGCGCCGGCGCTGGGCGATGTCGGCGGCGCCGACTAGCGTCGAAGGCGGAAGGGTGACATGCGATACATCGAGGACACCGGCGACGGCGCGCGCATCGTCTGGAGCGCGAGCGATTTGAAAGCAGCCGCCGAGTGCGAGTTCGCGTGGCTGCGTGCGATCGACGCCAAGCTCGGACGGGTGCCGGCGGTCGTCGAACCCGAAGACCTCACCCTCGAGCGCGCCGGTCGGCTCGGCACCCAGCACGAGCTGCGCCAGCTGGAGGCCTACCGCGCGCAGTATCCCGGACGTGTCGTGGAACTGCCCGAGACGCGATCGTCGGATGCCGCGGCCGTCGCGGCTGCGGTGGCCGCGACGACGGCGGCGCTGGCCGACCCCGCCGTCGCGGTCATCTATCAGGCGGTGTTCGCCACCGAGGAGTTCGTCGGATTCGCCGACTTCCTCGTGCGCGACGACCCCGCTCGCCCCGCGGATACCGCCGCCAACCCGTGGGTCGTGCAGGACACCAAACTCGCGCGTCACGCACGCGTGACGGCGTTGATGCAGCTTGCGGCATATGCCGACCAGCTCGACCGGCTGGGAGTGCCGCGCAGCAGCCGTGTGGAGTTGCTGCTCGGCGACGGCACGACCTCGACGCACGCCGTCAGCGACCTCCTGCCCGTCTTCCGGTTGCGCAGGCAGCGACTGCGGGCGCTCGTCGCCGACCGCGACATCGCGGCGGGCGCCACGGGCGCTCCGATCGCGTGGGGAGACGACCGGGGTGAGCTCAGGATCGTGGCGTGCGGCCGATGCGCGACCTGCGATGCGGAGGTCGTCGCCCATCGCGACCTGCTGCTCGTCGCGGGGATGCGACCCGTGCAGCGTGACCGGCTGCGGGCCGCCGGCATCCATACCATCGACGACCTGGCCGCCGCGAGCGCGCCTCCCGAGCGGATGTCGGGTGACACGTTCGCCGGCCTGCGTACGCAGGCGCGCCTGCAGCTGGACAGCCCGGCGGGCGGCGTGGGGGAGACGGCAACCGCGGCCGCGCCGCCGGTGCCGACCTTCGAGGTGGTCTTTCCGAAGGCGATCGGAGCGCTGCCCCGGCCCGACCGCGGCGACCTCTTCTTCGACTTCGAGGGAGACCCGCTCTACACCGAAGCCGCCGACGGGGTGGGAGCGATGTGGGGCATCGACTACCTGTTCGGCTGGGTCGACGACGACGAGCAATACGCGGCGCTGTGGGCGCATTCCTTTGCCGACGAGAAGCGGGCGCTCGAGGATTTCCTGGATGTGGTGGCGCTGCGCCGGCGCGCCCACCCCGGAATGCACATCTACCACTACGCGCCGTACGAACCGACGCATCTGCTGGCGATGGCCGCCCGCTACGGTGTGCGCGAGGCCGAGGTCGACACGCTGTTGCGTGAGGGCGTCTTCGTCGACCTCTACCCGATCGTCCGGCGCGCCCTTCGCGTGGGATCGCGCTCGTACTCGATCAAGAAGCTCGAGCCGCTCTACATGGGCGCCGAGGTGCGCACCAGCGACGTGCAGCGCGGCGACGACTCGATCGTCAAGTATGTCGAGGCGCGCGAGCTGATGGACGCGGGGGCGGACGCCGCGGGAGCGGCGATTCTCGACGATCTCGCCGACTACAACCGCTACGACTGCGTCTCGACCCGGCGCTTGCGCAACTGGCTGGTTGAGCGGGCCCGGGAGTCCAAGCTCCTGCCCTCGGCCGACGTCGACGCCGCAGAGCGTCCCTACGAACCCTCCCCGCGTGCCGATGCGCTCACGCGGATGGCGGGCGCTGCCGAGAGGGACGATGCCCCCGATGTGGCCGCGGTCACCGCGCTCAAGCTCGCCGCCGCGGCGATCGACTACTACCCCCGCGAGGCGAAGACCTTCTGGGCGACGCACTTCCTGCGGCTGCGTGAGCCCGTCTCGATCTGGGAGGACACCCGCGACGTCGTCGTCTTCGATCACGATCGGTGCCGAGTCCTGAGCGACTGGCACGTACCGGAGGGCGGACGCGTCCAGCGTCGCGTGATCGAGCTGCGCGGCGATCTCGCGCCGGGCACGAAGCTGTCCGCGGGGGGCGCGGTCTTCCTGCTGTACGAGCTGCCGACACCGTTCCCGGTCGACGCCAGCCCGCGATGGATCCACGCTGCACGTTCGGTCCGCGTCGTCGACGTCCTCGATGACGGCATGGTCGTGGAGGAGAACTCCATTCAGGGGTTCACCTGGCAGGAGCTGCCGATCGCCTCCACGCCGCCCGCGCCGCCGCAGGCCGGGTCGCAACAGGCGGCCATCGACCAGTGGGCCGACGCGATCATCCAGGCTGCGCCCCTGCGCTCGGCGGACTTCCCGTTCGACCCCGCGACCGACCTGCTGCTGCGCAGAGTCCCGCGCACGCGCTCGGGTACGCTCGCGCGCGGCGACGGCGACGGCGACGCGGTCGACGAGATCGCCCGCGCGGTCGACGACCTCGACCGCAGCTATCTGGCCGTGCAGGGTCCGCCGGGCACCGGCAAGACCTATGTCGGCTCGCACGTGGTTGCACGGCTCGTCCGCGAGAAGGGATACCGCGTCGGTGTCGTGGCGCAGTCGCACGCGGTCGTGGAGAACATGCTCGCGCGCATCGTCGATGCGGGCGTGCCGGGTGAGCGCGTCGCGAAGGCGACGAAGGGCACGGCATCCGGCGCCGAGAGCTTCACCGTCATCGCGAAGGACGGCTACGCGGCGTTCGCCGCAGCCCACCCGGAGGGTTTCGTCATCGGGGGCACGGCGTGGGACCTGAGTCACGCCGGGCGCGTGCCCCGCGCGAGCCTGGACCTGCTCGTCATCGACGAAGCGGGACAGTTCTCGCTCGCCTCCACCATTGCGGTGTCGGTCGCGGCACCGCGTCTGCTGCTGCTCGGCGATCCGCAGCAGTTGCCGCAGGTGAGCCAGGGAACCCACCCCGAGCCGGTCGACACCTCCGCGCTCGGATGGGTGATGGACGGTGCCGCCGTCGTCCCTGACGACCGGGGCTTCTTCCTCGCGCAGACCCGGCGCATGCGCCCCGAGGTCGCCGGTCCCGTTTCCCAGCTCTCCTACGAGGGACGACTCGCTGCCCACCACTCCACCTCGGCTCGTCGCCTCGAGGGGGTCGCGGCCGGCGTCGTTCCGGTGGCGCTGACGCATGCGGGCAACGCCACGCAGTCGCCGGAGGAGGCCGACGCCGTCCTCGCCCTCGCCCGCGATCTGCTCGGTCGGGCGTGGACACCGTCCGCGCATGTGCCGCCGCGACCGCTCACGGCAGCGGATCTGATCGTCGTCACGCCGTACAACGCGCAGCAGGTGCTCGTCGAGTCCGTTCTGGCGGACGCCGGGCTCGGAGAGATCCCGGTCGGAACCGTCGACAAGTTCCAGGGCCAGGAGGCGGCCGTCGCGATCGTGTCGCTCGCGGCATCCAGCGGTCGTGATGCACCCCGAGGACTCGAGTTCCTGCTGCTGCAGAACCGTCTGAACGTGGCCGTCTCGCGAGCCGAGCACACCGCGTTCGTGGTGTACGGCACGGGCTTGCTCGACGACCTGCCCCGCACCCCCGACGGAGTCGCCCGGCTCAGCGCCTTCGCCCGTCTCGTCGGCGCGGACGCGCCGTAGACTCGGCGTACCGCTCGAGGCTCACCGGTCGCGTCCCGCCGGACGATGCCTCCGCGACGCGGCGAACAGGAGCGCGACATGAGCGATGAGATGCCCCGGCAGTTCGAGATCGATCTGCCGCCGGAGGCGATCGCCGGCAGCTTCGCCGACTTCGCCAACGTCTGGCACACGCCCGACGTCTTCGTGATGGATTTCGTCTCGCTCGTGCGCCCCCCGCAAGCCGGGGTGGATGCCGATGGCGCTCCCGTCACCGTCGTTCCCGGGCGGGTGGTGCAGCGGGTGCGCATCCCGCCGCAGCAGGTGTTCGAACTCGCGAAGGCGCTCACCCAGCAGCTGGAGTTCTGGGAACAGGAGACCGGACGACGCGCCGAAGGGTGAGGCAGCCCGTCTCCGCGGCCGCGCACGGTCGTGCCGGTGCGCGTCATCTTGGGGGGATATACTCCCGGAGGCTCGTCCCCGTGCATCCGATCACGACGAGCCGTGATCAGAGGCGGTGAGACACCATGGCAGACGATAGTAGGCGCGCCGCGGTGGTCGCCGCCGGCATCCTCTCGCTCTGAGGCCGGCGCACCCGCGGCGCTCTCGCGCGTGCCGCCCCGGCACGCACGGACGTGCGCGCGATCCTTCGCGCGTGCCCGTTCGCGGCGCCCGGCGACCGCGTGTCCTCGAGGAGAGACCCATGACCCTGATCGACAACGCCGTCTACAAGGACGGCGTGCGCGTCGCCACCCCCGCCTCGCTCGACGAGGCCTATGCCCTCCAGGAGGCGCACGCGGGTTTCGCGTGGATCGGCCTGTACCGTCCGTCGGACGAAGAGTTGGCCTCCGTCGCGACGGAGTTCGAACTGCACCCGCTCGCCATCGAGGATGCGGCTCTGGGGCACCAGCGCTCCAAGGTCGAGCGGTACGGCGACACGCTGTTCGTCGTGCTGCGTCCCGCGCGCTACGACGACGAGCGCGAAGAGCTCGACATCGGCGAGCTGCATCTGTTCGTCGGCCCCGACTTCGTCATCACCATCCGTCACGCCGAATCGCCCGATCTCGGGGCCGTGCGGCGGCGCCTCGAACAGCAGCCGGAACTGCTGGCGCTGGGATCGGAAGCGGTGCTGTACGCCGTACTCGACCGTGTCGTCGACGAGTACGAGCCTCTGGTCGCCGGCATCGAGAACGACATCGACGAGATCGAGGACGACCTGTTCGGAGACGCCGACGACGATGCCCTCTCGCGCCGCATCTACGAGCTGTCCGGAGAGCTGAACCGCTTCGCGCGGGCCACGCACCCGCTCGTCCCGATCATCGAGTGGCTGCAGCGCGGCCACGACGCCTACCACGTCGACATCGAGTTGCAGCGGCGGCTGCGCGACGTCCGCGACCATGCCCTCCGCGTCACGGAGCGCATCGACGGTTTCCGTGCGGTGCTCGACAAGGCGCTCATCGTGCATTCCGCGCTCGTCTCGCGTCGCCAGACCGAGGTGAATCTGGCCCAGAACGAACAGGTGAAGAAGATCTCCTCGTGGGCGGCGATCATCTTCGCCCCGACGCTGATCGGCACGGTCTACGGCATGAACTTCGACGTCATGCCCGAACTGCACTGGGAGTACGGCTACCCCGTCGCTCTCGGCGTGATGGTGGCTTTCCCCACCGTGCTCTACCTGATCTTCAAGCGGCGGCGGTGGCTGTGAGCCTCGTTCGTCCGTCCCGTTGCGTCACTCTCGGCATCCGATAGCGACGACACGGGGCGGATGAAGCCGGTCAGACCGTGCCGTAGAGGCGGTCGCCGGCGTCGCCGAGGCCGGGCACGATGTAGCCCTTCTCGTTCAGGCGCTCGTCGAGCGCACCGAGCACGAGGGTCACGTCGCGGTCCCCGACGAGCTCCTCGATCTTCGCGACGCCCTCGGGCGCGCCGAGGATGCAGATCGCGGTCACGTCCTGCGCGCCGCGGGCGAAGAGGAAGTCGATCGCCGCGCCGAGCGATCCACCGGTCGCGAGCATCGGGTCGAGAACGAAGCACTGGCGGTCGCTGAGGTCGTCGGGAAGGCGCTCGGCGTACGTGTAGGGCTGCAGGGTCTGCTCGTTGCGCGCCATGCCGAGGAAGCCGATCTCGGCGGTGGGCAGCAGCTTCACCATGCCGTCGAGCATGCCGAGGCCGGCGCGCAGGATCGGCACCACGAGGGGTCGCGGCTCGGAGATGCGCACCCCGGTCGTCGTCGTGACGGGCGTCCGGATCTCGACCTCTTCGACGCGCACGCTGCGGGTCGCCTCGTAGGCGAGCAGCGTCAGCAGCTCCTCGGTGAGCTGACGGAACACCGGCGACGGTGTGCGCTCGTCGCGCAGCACGGTCAGCTTGTGGGTGATGAGGGGGTGATCGGCAACGTGCACGCGCATGATCTCAGCCTACGCTGAAGGCATGAGCCTGCCCGTGCGTGCCGACGACGAGAACGCGCTGCGTCGCGCGCTCGCGCTCGCCGCCGAGGCCGCTGCCGCGGGCGAGATCCCGGTGGGTGCCGTCGTGAGGGATGCCGCGGGCACCGTGATCGGCGTCGGACGCAATCGGCGCGAGGCCACGGCCGATCCCACCGCCCACGCGGAGATCGTGGCGCTGCGCGAGGCCGCGGCATCCCTCGGCACCTGGAATCTGGAGGGGTGCACGCTCACGGTCACCCTCGAGCCCTGCCTGATGTGCGCGGGCGCCATTCTGCAGGCGCACATCACACGCGTCGTGTTCGGCGCGTGGGACGAGAAGGCGGGAGCGGCCGGATCGGTGTACGACGTGCTGCGCGACCGTCGGCTGCCGGTGCGGGCCGAGGTGGTCGGCGGCATCCTCGAGGACGACGCGCGCGCTCTGCTGCGCACCTTCTTCGACGCCCGTCGCTGACGAGGTGCCCCGGCTCAGTCGGAGGAGCTGAGGATGATCGCCTCGGTGGGCGGGGCGGGATCGGCCGGCCGGCCGATGTAGCCGATGTTCTCCAGCAGGGCGCGGCGGAACTGTGCGGGCCGCTCCAGGTGCGGCGCGTGGCCGACGCCCTCGAAGACCACTTCGGTGACGGTGCCTCCCGCCGCGCGGTAGGCGTCGAGCACGTCGCGGGTCTGCGACACCATCTCCTGCGCGGGGGCGAGCTCAGCGCCCGGCCACCCCGGGATCACGCCGAGCGCGCCGAGGTGGTTGGTGTCGAAGAACGAGGCGTCCGAGACGATCGCGTCGGCGGAGCCGCGCACCCAGAGGACGGGCGGCTTGGGACTGATCTCCACGATCGCCGACGTGTCGAAGTACTGCGGCGCCATGGTGTTCAGCACGCCCAGCCGCCCGGCGGCGAATCCCGGCCAGTTCTCGCTGGCGACGCTGTCGCCGGGGTAGTTGCCCGTCGCGGTGGAGGTGGTGTTCATCGACTCGACCCAGATGTCCTCGTGCTCGCTTGCGTAGCCGGGCGCGACGTAACCCGAGCGGAAGACGCTGCGCGGCGATGTGGGGGCCTCGTCGGTCGTGTCGCGGTCGGTGAGGCGCTGGACGAAGTCGGGGTTGGCGCCGCCCGCACCGCAACCCGCATCGTCGGCGGTCACGCGCGATCCGTCGCGGCGGGTGCCGCCGAAGCCGTAGGGCGAGACCGGAGCCTGCAGCGTGAGGGAGCGTGCGGGGTGGTCGATCGCGTACTGCATGACCACGCCGCCGCCCATCGACCAGCCGACGAGGTGGGCCGTCTCGATGCCCAGCGCCTGCAGCGTGGCGAACACGTCGTCGCTGAAGTCACGGACGCCGCGCGTCGCGTCGACGGGCGCGCCCTCGGTCTCGCCGAAGCCGCGGAGGTCGATGGCGACGACCCGCAGATCGCTGGGCAGATCCTGCATGAGCTCCTGCCAGAACAGGCTGGACGACACGTTGCCGTGCACCAGGATCACCGTCTGATCCGCGGTCGCGGCCGGGTTGTCGCCGCGGCGTTCGAGGATGCCGACGCGCAGGCGATCGGTGTCGATGATCCGGGAGGTGATGCCGTCGAGGAGCGTCATGACCGCATCCTACTCCGACGACCTGACGTCATGAATGAACTTTCAGGTCAACAGGCGGAGAGCTCCCAGGGGTGGTCCTGACCACACCTTCTCGCGGTCGCGCGGCGCGTACGGACCGGCCGTACTGGTGCGCTGCCGAGGGTGACGAGGCTCTCGGCCCAGCGCACGGCGGCGGCGACGCCGTCGACCACGGGCACCCCCAGCCGGCGCTCCAACTCGGCATCCAATCCGGCGAAACCGGCGCAGCCGAGCACGATCACGTCGCGCCGTCGGCGAGCACGCGGGCAGTGGTTTCTCTGCACGCCTTGCGTTCCTCTGCGAGGATGAGGGCATGGCTTCCCCCCTCCCTTCGATCGCGATCCTCGGTGCCGGCTCGATGGGAGGCGCGATCTTGCAGGGCCTCGTCCGCTCGGGTGATGCCTCCGCGATCACCGTGACCAACCGCACCGCTGCGCGCGCTGAAGCCTTGGTGGGGCTCGACGGCGTCACGAGCCTCTCGCTCGAGGCCGACGGCGACGCGAACACGGCCGCCGCCGCAGCCGCCGACATCGTGCTCATCGGCGTGAAGCCCGTGATGGTGCCCGATCTGCTCCGCGAGATTGCGCCCGTGCTGCGTCCGGGGACGATCATCGTGAGCCTCGCCGCGGGTGTCACGATCGCGACATTCGCGTCCATCGTGGGTGAGGATGTCTCGGTGATCCGCTCCATGCCGAACACCCCCGCGGTGGTCGGCAAGGCGGTGACCGGCCTGTCGGCGGGCCCCACGGCATCCGCGGACGAGCTCGCACTGGTGCGCCGGCTTTTCGCGACGTGCGGAGCGGTCATCGAGGTGCCCGAGTCGCAGATCGACGCCCTGTCGACGATCTCGGGGTCGGGGCCGGCCTACTTCTTCCTGCTGGTCGAGGAGCTCACCGAGGCCGCGCGCGGCAAGGGCTTCTCCGACGCCGACGCGCGCCTGATGGCCGAGCAGACCTTCATCGGCGCCGCGGCGCTGCTGGATGCCACGGGGGAGGACCCCGCCGAGCTGCGGCGGCGCGTCACCAGCCCCAAGGGCACCACCGAGCGGGCGATCGCGGTACTGCAGGGCGCCCGCCTGGACGGCGTGTTCGCCGAGGCGACCGACGCCGCCCTCGCCCGCGCCAAGGAGATGGCCGCCGGCGCCTGACCCCCCGCCCGCGAGAAACCACTTTCGGCACGAGAAACCACCACTGCAGGTGTGTGTCGTCGCCGTTGTGGTTTCTCACTGCGGCCGGTGAGGGAGAGCTCGGGGCGTCTGGCGCAGGCTCGCCAGTCCGGCGCGGTCGCGCGGGCGGACGAGCCGGACGGCCGCGCGCTGCAGGGCGGTGGCCAACGGTTCGACCCGCACCGCATCCGCCATTTCCCAGCGTGCGACCGGGTGCCCCGCGCGGCGCAGACGGTCCTCGCGGCGCTTCTCGTCACGGAAGCGCAGCGCGGCTCTCTCGAGCGCGTCGTTGTCGCCGATCCCGTACTTGCCCCAGCCGTCGCTCTTGCCGACCGTGCGGCTCGACGGGAACAGGAAATCCGTGCGGTCCGTCACCCCCTCGTAGCGGAACTCGGCCTGCAGCACCGGGTCTTCGAAGCCGCACCAGCGGATGACGGCGCGGCTGACGCTCTCGCCGGGCGACTCGGCGCGCGCATCCGCGTGGGCCCAGACCCACGCCAACCGCGCGACGCCCCGGCGGGAAGCCTGCGACGCGGCCCGCTCGCGGAGATCGTCGACGACGAGCATGCCGCTCTGTCGGGGCGAGATCGCGGCATCCACGACGGCGAGCGCCTGCGCGGGCGGAAGCACGCGGGCGAGATCGACGACGGCATCCGCCGGCGACGTACACAGGATGCCGTCGACGCGCACGATCTCCCGCGCGTCCGTGCTGGTGTGCACGCACACGTCGCCGAACCGTCGGGACGCCGTGCGGTCGGGATCGAACACGTGGATGTCGCGCGTCTCGCCGAACAGCGGCAGGCCGAGCAGCACCGCGGCGGACTCCAGGCACAGCACGGCGTCCGGGTGGGCGAGCGCGAACGCGTGCACCCGCAGCGCGTACCGCTGCCACGGCGCCAGCCGCGCCGCCGCGGCAGCATCCACGTACACGCCGCGGCGCACCCGCGCGAAGCCGGGTCCGCTCACCCCCAGCTGCAGCACGCGGGCCTCGGCGGAGGTGACGAGCGGAAGCGGTGACCGGGTGGTGGCACGGTCCGTCGGCAGGTGCGGCATCCGCAGATCATGCCCCGGCACCCGCGCCCGCGCGCCCACATCCCCACCCTCCCCGCGGCCGTCCCCTCCCGCGCCGCCTGGGGAGGAGCCCCCGTGCGGCGGCGAGAAACCACCGGCGCGTCGAGAAACCACGCGCGGCAGGGTTTCTCGCGCCGCAGATGGTTTCTCGCGGGCGCGGCGGGCGGGCGGGCGCGGCGGGTGGGCGGGCGGGCGGGCCCGGATGCCGCGGTCAGCGGTCGAGGGAGGCGAAACGCTCGATGTCGCTGTTGGTCCCCGACACGATGATGAGGTCGTGGTTCGTGACGACGGTGTCGGCCTCGGCGTAGCGGAAGGGCTTGCCCGGGCTCTTCACGCCGACGACCGTGACGTTGTACTTCGAGCGCACCCCCGACTCGTTCAGACCGATGCCGCGGATGAACTTCGGCGGGTACATCTTGGCGAGCACGAAGTCGTCGTCGAAGCGGATGAAGTCGAGCATCCGGCCGCTGACCAGGTGCGCGACGCGCTCGCCGGCCTCGCGCTCGGGGTAGATGACGTGATTCGCGCCGACGCGGGCGAGGATCTTGCCGTGGCTCTGCGAGACGGCTTTCGCCCAGATCTGCGGCACCTTCAGATCGACCAGGTTCGCCGTGATGAGCACCGAAGCCTCGATCGACGAGCCGACGGCGACGACGGCCACCTGGAAGTCCTGGGCGCCGATCTGCTTGAGCGCTTCGATGTTCTTGGCATCGGCCTGCACCGTGTGGGTGACGCGCTCGGACCACTTCTGCACGAGCTCGAGGTTGTCGTCGATCGCGAGGACTTCGCGGTCGAGGCGGTCGAGTTCGCCGGCGCACGCGGCTCCGAAACGGCCGAGGCCGATCACCAGGACGGGAGCATCGCTCCGGATCTGCTCAACCAACGATCGGCCTTTCGACGGGCAGCGAGTAGTGCTGCGATCGGCTCGTCGCGGCGACGGCCGCGGCGAGAGTGACGGTACCCACACGGCCCATGAACATCGTCGCCGCCATGACGTAGACGGCGAGATCGGGCAGGTCCTGCGTGATCCCGGTGGACAGTCCGACGGTCGCGAAGCCCGAGACGACGTCGAAGAGCACGTACTCGATCGGATATCGCGTGATCTGGGCGATCGTGATGGTCGACACGGCGACGATCGTCGACCCCCACGCGACGACCGACAACGCCACGCGCTGCACATCGCTGGGGATGCGGCGGCCGAACGCCTGCACGCTCGGTCGTCCCTTGGCCTCGGACCAGACGGCGAGGGCGAGGACGGCGAGGGTGGTCACTTTGATGCCGCCGGCGGTGGATGCCGAGCCGCCGCCGATGAACATGAGCATCGAGCCCACGACGAGAGACGATCCGTGCAGCTGCCCGATGTCGACGATGGAGAAGCCCCCCGAGCGCGTCATCGCGGACAGGAAGAATGCTTGGAAGGTCGTGTCCCAGGCATCCATCCCGCCGAACGTCTTCGGGTTGTCGTACTCGAGCAGCAGGAACACCGCGGCACCGGCGAAGAACAGGATGACCGTCGTGATCAGGGTGAGCTTGGCGTGCAGCGACCAGCGGCGGACGTGGAGGTGGTGGCGCCACAGCGCGAAGATGACGGGGAAGCCGATGGAGCCCAGGAACACCCCCGCCATCAGAAGCGTCAGGAAGAGGTAGTTGTGCGCGAACGGGGCGATCCCCTCGGCGTTCGGCGCGAAGCCGGTGTTCGTGAACGACATCGCCGCGTAGTACGGCGCCTCCCACAGTGCGCTCAACGGATCGACACCGCTCGCGAGCAGCGACGGATACAGCAGCACCGCGAGTCCCGCCTCGATCACGAGGGTCGACAACGCCACGGTGGCCAGGAGCTGGCCGACCTCGCCCAGGCGCACCGCCTGGCCCTCGTTGACGGGTCCGCCGTGGGCGCGCAGGGGGTTCGTGTCGCCCGCGGCGATCAGCTTCGCCCGCAGGCCCAGGCGCTTGGAGATCACCAGGCCCAGAATGGATGCCAGGGTCAGCACCCCCATCGCGCCCACGTTCACGCCGATGTAGACGATCAGGTGACCGAACGCGCTCCAGTGCGTGCCCATGTTGACGGTCGAAAGCCCCGTCACGCAGATCGTCGACACCGCGGTGAACAGGGCATCGGCGAACGGCGTGACCCGACCGTCGGCGGATGCCGCGGGCAGCGAGAACAGTGCGGTGAACAGCAGGATCAGCGCGAGGAAGATGCCGACGGCGAACCGCGACGGCGATGCCGTGGTCGCGTCGCGCAGTCGATCACGGGTGGCTGCGAGTGAGGTGCGCAGGGAGCGCCATGCACGGGCACCCGCGGTGTCGCCCGTCATGGTCCGCCCCTCTCTGACGAAGAACCGTTGACATGGTACTCCGCGCCGCGGCGCGGGCTAACCTATCGTCATGGCGGACATCTTCGACGTGATCGCCGACGGTACCCGTCGGGACATTCTGCAGCTTCTGCGCGAGCGCGCGTCGGCGGGCGAGCATGGCACGAGTGTGTCCCACATCGTCACCGACCTGGGCGTCAGCCAGCCCACGGTCTCCAAGCACCTCAAGGTGCTCCGTGAGGCCGAGCTGGTGACGGTGCGCGAAGAGGGCCAGCACCGCTATTACAGCCTGTCGCCGGCGCCGCTGGACGCGGTCGATGACTGGCTCGTCCCCTTCCTGGACGAAGATCTCCTTCCCGCCCCCGCGGGCCCCTCGACGCTTCCCGAGCCCGCGGTCGCGGCGGCCGACCTGGTCGGGCGCGCGGCGGCATCCGCGAAGCATGCGTGGGACAGTGCCTTCAAGCGCTTCCCCGGTCGTTGAACACACGAGTCACACCGATCACACGGGTTTACACGCGGCGCACAGAGACCCTAATGTTGGTTCACAGCAATGCGGAGGCACCGCATCGGGTATCGGTGGGGGAATGGGATGCCGGACCTTTCTGACGTGCGTTTTCTGACGGTCGCGGAAGTGGCCGAGATCATGCGCGTGTCGAAGATGACCGTGTACCGCCTGGTGCACGCCGGCGAGCTCCCGGCCGTGCGATTCGGTCGCAGTTACCGCGTGCCCGAGACGGCCGTCACCGAGGCCGTGCAACGTCCTATCGCCGACGTCGGCTAGACTGATCCGAGGGCATTTTTGTGGGTTCTGTCATCAAGAAGCGCCGCAAGCGCATGGCGAAGAAGAAGCACCGCAAGCTGCTTCGCAAGACTCGCCACCAGCGCCGCAACAAGAAGTAATTCGTCGCGGCACGCTGCAAACGACACCGAGCGCCTGTCTCCGAGATCATCGATCCGGGACGGGCGCTTCGTGTTCTCCGGCAGAATGGATGCCGTGACCACCCTCACGATCATCTCCAAACCGGACTGTCACCTGTGCGATGTCGCACGGGAGATCGTGGAGGGCGTGGTCGCTGACCTGCCCGAAGACGCCGTCGACGTTCAGGAGCTGTCGATCACGGATGACCCCGCGCTGTACGCGCAGTGGTGGGAGAAGATCCCCGTCGTCCTGATCGACGATCGCCTGCACGCCCATTGGCGTCTCTCGCCCGAGCGCCTTCGTGCCGCGCTCGCCGCCCCCGACCGAGAGGACACCCCTCGATGACCCTTCGCCACGTCGTCGCCTTCCGCATGGCCGCCGCCGATGCGGACGACCGTGCCGCGCACGCCGCGGAAGCGGCCCGCAGGCTCAACGCCCTCGCGGGCGTGGTGCCGACGCTGCGGGCGATGAGCGCGGGCGCCAACATCCTCTTCCCCGGCCAGAACTGGGATCTCGTGCTCGTCGCCGACTTCGACGACGTCGCGGGTCTGGACGCGTATCAGGTGCACCCCGCCCACGAGCACGTCGCGGCGTTCATCGGCACGATCCGCGCCGAGCGGGTCGCCGTCGACGTGGAGATCTGAGCCGGCGCCTCAGCGGAAGTCGCGGTCGCTGAACTCGCCGGCGGGCCGTTCGACCGATGCGGCTTCGGCCGCGCGCAACTCGACGCGGCGGATCTTGCCCGAGATCGTCTTCGGGAGCTCCTCCACGAACTCCAGCCGACGCACGCGCTGGTAGGCCGACAGGCGGGCGCGCGCATGCGCGAAGATCTCGCCGGCAGCGGCGCGCGGGTCGCCGGTGGCCGCTGCGCTCAAGCGCACGAAGGCCTTCGGCACCGCGAGGCGAAGCGGATCGGGGCTCGGGACGACGGCGGCCTCGACGACCGCCGGATGCTCCAGCAGCACCGACTCGAGCTCGAACGGCGAGATCTTGTAGTCGGAGGCCTTGAATACGTCATCGCTGCGCCCGACATACGAGAGGTAGCCGTCCTCGTCGCGGGACGCGATGTCGCCGGTGTGGTACAGCCCGTCGTGCAGGGCACGAGCGGTGCGCTCCGGGGCATCGTGATACCCGTCCATGAGCCCCAGGATGGGCGTGGACACGTCGAGGCAGATCTCGCCCTCGTCCACGCCGCGTTGGCCGGTCTCGGGATCGACGAGCACAACGGGGTAGCCGGGCAGAGGCCGTCCCATCGACCCGTCCTTGACCACCTGGCCCGGTGAGTTTCCGATCGCGCACGTCATCTCGGTCTGACCGTATCCGTCGCGGATCGTCGGGCCCCAGGCGGCGCGCACCCGCGAGATCACCTCGGGGTTCAGCGGCTCCCCGGCCCCCAGCAGCTCGCGGGGCGGCTTCGTGAGCAGGCCGAGGTCGGCCTGGATCAGCATCCGCCACACCGTCGGCGGGGCGCAGAAGGTCGTCACCTGGTGGGTGTCCATCACCTGCATGAGGGTGGCGGCGTCGAAGCGTTCGTACGTGTAGACGAACACCGTCGCCTCGGCGAGGAAAGGCGCGAAGAAGTTGCTCCAGGCGTGCTTTCCCCAGCCGGGCGAGGAGATGTTCATGTGGACGTCGCCGGGGCGCAGCCCCAGCCACCAGAGTGTCGAGAGGTGGCCTACCGGGTAGGAGACGTGCGTGTGGCGCACGAGCTTCGGGGTGGCGGAGGTGGTGCCGGAGGTGAAGTACAGCAGATTGAGGTCGTCGGCCGGCGTCGGCCCCGACGGGACGAACACCGCCGTGACCGTGTGCGAGCCGTCGAACGAGACCCAGTCCGCCGGCGCACCGGCGCCGACGGCGATGCGCAGGATGCCGGCGGTCGCGGCATCCACCGCGCTCGCCGTTTCGCTCGGGGCGATGACCGCGCGGGCGCCGCTGTGCGCGATGCGGTAGGCGAGATCGTCGGACGAGAGGAGAGTCGTGGTGGGGATGGCGACGGCGCCGAGCTTGGTGAGGCCGAGCATGACCTCCCACAGTTCGATCGTGTTGCCGAGCATCACGATGACGTGATCGCCGCGCTGGAGTCCCTGCTGTGCGAGCCAGACGGCGACGGCGTCGGAGCGGCGGGAGAGCTCGCCGTAGCTCCACGAGCGCGCCGTGAGGTCGGCGTCGACGATCGTGACGGCGGCGCGGTCGGGGTGCTCGCCGGCTACCACGTCGAACCACTCCAGTGCGAAGTTGAAGGCGGACAGCTCCGGCCAGGCGAAGCCGGACACGGCGCCGTCGTAGTCGTCGCGGTGCGCGAGCAGGTGATCGCGTGCGGCGCGCACCTTCTCGGTGGCGTCGGTGGCGGGTCGGATGGGGGAAGTCGTCATGTCATCCGCGTGAGGCACTCGGTCAGGCTACGCCCTGAGCGATCCGTACGGCGGTATGCGACGCCGGCGACGCGCTGTCGGAACTCGTCAGGCGGGGCGCTCGGCGCCGTCGTCGGCGGCGCCGGGGACGATCGGGATCGCCTGCGTGAACGCGCGGGCGCGCTGTTCCGCCTCGGGGGATCCGGTGAACAGTCCGGTCGAGCCGGTGTCGGGGGCGGTCTCTCCCTGTGCCGATGCGGCCGGCGGGGTCTCGGCATCCTCGATCAGCACACGCTGCACAGGGAGAGCCCCGGGCGTCTCACGGTGCACCCAGTCGACCAGGTGCTCGCGCACGTAGCAGCGCAGGTCGAACAGCGTCGGCGCATCGATCGCCGTGACCAGCACCCGCACGCGGACGAATCCGTTCGTCGCATCGGTGACCTGCAGAACTGACGCGCGCCGGTCCCACAGCGGGGTCTGCTCGAGAACCCGCGCGAGCTCCTCGCGCATGCGCGCCGGCGACACGCGCCAGTCCAGGTCGAGCTCGACGGAGCCCAGCAGCTCGCTGCCGGTGCGCGTCCAGTTCTGGAACGGCTTGGTGGTGAAGTACGTGCAGGGAAGCACGAGCCGGCGGTCGTCCCAGATGTCGACGACGACGTAGCTGAGCGTGATCTCCCCGATCCGGCCCCACTCTCCCTCCACCACGACGACGTCGTCCACGCGCAGCGCGTCGCTGAAGACGAGCTGCACGCCGGCGAAGATGTTGGCCAGCACTGACTGCGCGGCCAGTCCCGCGACGACGGAGGCGATGCCGGCCGAGGCGAGCACGCTCGCGCCGACGGCGCGGACGGCGGGGAAGGTCAGGAGCATCGCACCGATCGCGATGATGACGATCAACGCGATGGCCAGCCGGCGCAGGATGAGGACCTGGGTCCTGATCCGCCGGGCGACCCGGTTGTTCGGCACGTCGATGCGGTAGCGTCCGAGCGCGAGGTCGCCGGCGAAGGCGACCAGCTCGGCGAGCAGCCAGGCGCTGGCGAGGATCGAGGCGATCGTGAAGAGCTGGCTGACCAGCGGCATCCACGTGGCGTCGCCGGGAGCGACCACCGCGACCGCGATCCACAGTGCGAACACCAGGATGAGTACGCGGAACGGCCGTCGGCCGTGGCGGATGAGGCGCGTCGGCCAGTCGGCGCGCCGTGCCATGAGGCGAACGATCAGCGTGATCGCGACGGTGAACAGCAGCGCCGCAACCACCGCGATGGCCACGCCGATGGCGAGTTCGAGCCAGTTGTCCCACATGGAGGTCTCCTTCGGTGGGGGAGCATCCAGGCTAGGCGCGGCGCCGGGGTGCGACGCAAATCCGGTGCGGACTGTCAGTCGGTCGGTGGATGTCGAGGTCCGCGGGCGTCCGGCACTCAGACCCGCCGCACGGTGACGGGCGCGGGAACCAGTCTCACCCGCACGCGCTGGCCGTACTCCAGCCGCTCCTCGGCGCTATGCTGGGCGTGCACCATGATGCCGTCGGTGGTACGCAGCACCGTCCGCCGGAAGCTGCCCAGGAAAGTGCTCTCCTCCACCTGTGCGCTGACGCCGGCATCGGATGCGGACGACGTGTCGGGTGCCACGCGGACGTTCTCCGGGCGTACGAGCGCCTCGACCGGACCCTCGGCCGGGTCGCCTTGTATGGGTAGGCGCGTGCCCCACACCGTGACGCTGCTACCGGTGGCGAGCCCTGGAAGGGCGCTGGAGAGCCCCACGAAGGCGGCGACGGCGGGCGTCTGCGGGCGCAGATACAGATCTTCCGGCGTTCCGATCTGCTCGATGCGTCCGCTGTCCATGACGGCGATGCGGTCGGATACGGCCAGCGCCTCCTCCTGGTCGTGCGTGACGAAGACCGTCGTGATGCCCAGGCGCAGCTGCAGACGGCGGATCTCATCGCGCAGCTGGACGCGCACCTTGGCATCGAGCGCCGACAGCGGCTCGTCCAGCAGCAGCACGCGCGGCTCGGTGACGAGAGCGCGGGCGAGCGCGACACGCTGTTGCTGGCCGCCGGACAGCTGATGCGGGAAGCGGTCGGCCAGGTTCGCGAGGCCGACGAGCTCGAGCGCTGCGGCGGCCCGCGCCGCCGCAGCGGCGCGGGCGACTCCTCGCCGGCGCAGCCCGAAAGCGGTGTTCTCGAGCACCCGCAGGTGCGGGAACAGCGAGTACGACTGGAACACCATGCCGATGTCACGCTTGTTCGTGGGCACACGCGAGACGTCGCCGCCGCCCAGCATCACCGATCCGCTGTCGGCGGTTTCGAGACCGGCGAGCACACGGAGGGCCGTCGTCTTACCGCATCCCGACGGTCCGAGCAGCGAGACGAACTCTCCGGGAGCGACGTCGAGGTCGACCCCGTGCAGTACGCGTGTCCCGCCGAAGCTCTTCACGATGCTCTGCAGCTGCACGCGCGTGCCGGTGCCGGCCCCGGTGAGCAGCAGGTTGTCGGCGGTGCGGGGGAGAGCTCGGTCGATGGTCATGGACGGGCCTTTCGCGTGCCGCGCGCGGCACGGCCGATGAGGAGCAGGAGGGTGAAGGCCAGCACGAGCGCCAGCAGAGTGAAGATCGCGGGCGTATAGGGATCTTGTTTCTGCACGACCACCATGGCGGTCTGGAAGACCTGACGGTTGAGCAGGGAGGCGATGGTGAACTCGCCGAGCACGACGGCGATCGAGATGAGCGACGCCGCCAGGAGCCCCTGTCGCAGGTTGGGCGCGAGCACCCGCACGATCACGGCTGTCCAGCCGGCGCCGAGCGACCGTGCCGCCTCGGCGAGCGTGCGGAGATCGACGGCGTCGATCGACGCCTGGATCGCGCGATAGGCGAAGGGAAGCACGGTGATGCCGTAGGCGAACGCCAGCGTCCACACGCCGGTACCGAACAGCCGGCCGATCTGCTGATAGATCGGCGCCAGACCCACGACCAGCACGATCGCCGGGATCGAGATGGGCAGCAGGACGGCGAATTCGAACGCCCGCCGCAACCGGGCAAAGCGCAGCGCGACCAGCACCATCGTCGGCGCCAGCAGCAGCAGCACGATGGCCACCGTCACCACGCAGAGCACGAGGGAGTTACCCAGGCCCGTCCACAGCGGCTTGAGGGCGGCGACGGTGTGCGGATCGAACAGGCCCGTCCATCGGCTCCACGAGAGGCTGCCATCCGGCATCCGCAACGTGTAGATCAGGGTCGAGACGAGTGGGATCGCGAAGAACGCTCCGACGACGATGCCGACGATCGCGCGGGTGAGCGGCGAAGGAGTGAGCCGATTCATGCCTGGTACCACCGAGCTGCGCGCCGCTGGACAGCGGAGTAGACGAACATGACGATGCCGACCACGACGATCATCCCGAGGGCCAGCGCGCCGGCGAGGTTCTCGCGCCCGAGCACCGTCTCGCTCGTCAGCGCGCTGCGGATGCGTAGCGGCACGATCTCGGCTCCTTGGCTGGCAAGGGCGGCCGCGGTGGCGTACGACGAGAACGCATTGGCGAACAGCAGCAGCAGGCTCGCGAAGAAGGAGGGCGCCAGCACGGGGATGCCGACATAGCTCCAGAACGCGCGGCGCGAGCCCCCGAGCGTGAGCGTCGCTTCGGCCCACTGCGGACGCAGCGCCGAGAGGGCCGGCATGAACGTGATGACCATGAGCGGGATCTGGAAGTAGATGTACGGCAGGACCAATCCCGGCAGGTCGTACAGCCAGGTGCCGTTGGCGAAGATGTCGATGCCGAACGCGTCGAGCAGAAACAACCTGACGACGCCTTGCAGGCCGATCGTCGCGATGAACGCGAAGGCCAGCATGACGCCGCCGAACTGCGCGAGCACACCGGCCGCGGCATCCACTGCCGAGCGCACGAGGCCTTCGGGATGAAGGCCGAGCATCGCGTAGCAGACCAGTGCGCCCGCGAGTGCGCCGATGACCGCGGTCAGCAGGGACAGGCCCGCAGAGTTGGCGAAGGTCTCGACGATCAATGGATCGCCGAGCGCCGTGATGTTGTCCCAGGTGAACGCGCCGCGGCGATCGAAGAACCCCGAAGCGACCGCGAGTACCGAGGGCAATGCGAGAAACAGCAGCACGTAGGCGGCGAACGGAACCAGGCCCAGCCACGACCACGAACCGCGACGGGCGGGGGTGGATGCGGATGCCGCGGCATCCACCCCCGCCGTGGTGACGACGGTCACTGGACCGCCGTCGCCCACTTCTGACCGAGCAGCGTGCCGGCGGCCTTGGACTGCGCCTCGGTGGGAACCACCGTGTCGGCCGGAGCCTTCGGCAGCGCCGCGGCGAGGGTCGCATCGATGGTGCCGGCCGTGGTCATCGCGGCCATGCGGGCCGGGCGGGCGCCACCCTTGAGCCAGAGGTTCTGCACCTCGTCGCTGTAGAGGAACTCCTGCCACAGGCGGGCTGCCGCTGGGTGGGGAGCCGTCTTGTTGATGGCTTGGTTGTAGTAGCCGGCGTAGCCGGTGCCGTCGAAGACGACGACCTTCCAGTTCGGGTTGTCCTTGCGGTGTGCCGCGTTGAGGTAGTCCCAGTCGAAGACTACGGGTGTTTCGCCGCTGGCCACCGTGGAGGTCGTCACGTCGACCTTCAGCAGGTTGCCGGCCTTCTGCAGCGAGCTGAAGAAGTCGATGCCGGGCTGGAAGTCGTCGAGCGTTCCGCCGGACTGCACGGTGGCCATTCCGACCGCCGCGAAGGCCGCTCCGGCCTGGGTGGGGTCGCCGTTGAGCGCGACCGCGCCCTTGTAGGTCGGGCTGAGCAGATCGGTGAGCTTGGTCGGGGCCGGGAACTTAGAGGAGTCGTAGCCGATCGACATGTACCCGCCGTAGTCGCCGACGAACAGGCCGGACGGATCCTTCAGGGTGTCGGGCACGTCGGCCCACGTCTGAACCTTGTAGGGAGCGAAGCGGTCGGTGTTCTGGAGGGTGACCGACAGGCCCAGATCGAACACGTCCGGCGCGGTGTCGAGGCCCTCATTCGTCTTGGCCGCCTGGATCTCTTCGGCGCTCGAGGCGTCGGGCGACTGTTCGTTGACGGTGATATCGGGATAGCGCTTCGAGAACAGCGAGATGATCTCGCCGTAGTTTGCCCAGTCGTGCGGCAGTGCGATCACGTTGAGCTGGCCCTCTGCCTTGGCGGCCTTCTCCAGGTCGGCGAAGGTGCCGAAATCGGCGACGCTCGTCGCGGCGGATGCCGAGGCGCCTCCGCTGGTGGCGGCCTCCGACGTGCCGGCGCACGCACTGAGGGCGAGGGCTGCGACGGCTGCGACGGCCGTGACCGCGATCGTGCGGCGCGCAAGGGTTCGGGACATGCTGTTCCTCTCGGGTCATCCCCGCGGGCACGACGATGCGTGCGGCGCGAGGGGGATGCGAGGAACGTACGGCTGCGCCGTGTCGAGCATTCGAAGCGGCGGTGAACCGCCGGTGACGGAGCGGTGACGTCTTGCGGGTCGCGGGGAGACATCACCGCGGGCTGTCGGTCAGGGGGCGAGGCGCGTCGGCCCGCGGAAGAGGAACGTCACCTCGCGGATCGAGTCCTGGCCGAGCATGAGCATCAGCACGCGCGCGAGGCCCATGCCGAAGCCGCCGTGGGGCGGGATGCCGTAGCGGAAGAAGTCGAGGTAGTGCTCGAGTCCCTCCAGTGACAGGCCCTTCTCGAGCGCCTGGGCCTCCAGCACCTCGATGCGGTGCTCACGCTGTGCGCCCGTGGTGATCTCGGTGCCCTGGAACAGCAGGTCGTAGCTGTTCGTGAGCCCGGTCTCGGGGTTGCGCATGTGGTAGAACGGGCGGATCTCGGGGTGGTAGTCGGTGATGAACACGAACTGGTGCCCGTAGGTCTCACGCACGTGGGCCGAGATCTGACGCTCGCCCTCGGGGTCGAGGTCGCCGTCGGTGCGGGGGATGTCGTAGCCGCGGGCCTTGACGATCTCGCGCGCCTCGGCGAGCGGAATCCGCGGGAAGGGGAGCGTCGGCACGACGACGTCGATGTCGAACAGCTCCGCGATCTCGTCGCCGTGCTTGTCCTTGACGGCCTGGAAGGCGGCGGCGAGCAGCTCCTCCTGCATCGCGGCCACGTCTTCGTAGGAGTCGATCCAGCTGATCTCGGCGTCGATCGAGGTGAACTCGGTGGCGTGGCGGCTCGTGAAGCTCGGGTCGGCGCGGAAGACGTCGCCGATCTCGAACACCTTGCCGAAGCCGGCGGCCTGGGCCATCTGCTTGAAGTGCTGCGGGCTCTGCGCGAGGTAGGCCGTCTGGTCGCCGAAATACTCCAGAGCGAACAGCTCGGCGTTGCCCTCGGCGGGAGTCGACATGAGCTTGGGGGAGTGGATCTCGACGTAGTCGCGCTCCACCCAGTAGGTGCGCATCGCGTGCTCGAGCGTCGTCTGGATGCGGAAGACGAGGTTGTTGCGGCGCTGACGCAGGTCGATGAAGCGCCAGTCCATGCGCTTGTCGAGGCCGCTGTCGGCGGCGATCGGCGTCTCGGGCAACGCCGCGGCGGCGATCTCCAGCGTCGCGATCTTGATCTCGACGCCGCCGAGCTTGACGCGCTCGTCGTGCTTGAGTTCGCCGGTGACCGTCAGGAAGGTGCCGGTGGACAGTTCCGAGATCAGCGCGGTGAGCGCGAGAGCCGCGGCATCCTGCTCCGCCCCGTCCGGGTCGGGACGGGTCGCGGGGTTCACGAGCTGGACGGCGCCGGTCTCGTCGCGGAGGATGACGAACTGCACCTTCTTCTGATCGCGGACGGTCTCCACCCATCCGGACACCGAGACGGTGCCGTCTTCGCGGGACTGCAGCTGGCTGACGAGGGTGCGTTCACTCACGAGGGACCAGTCTACGTGGGTGGGGTGTCCCGGCATCCGCCCAGGTTCTCATCGCCCGCCCTCGCTACCGTCGCTGTATGGCGATGGCATCGGACGGCTCCTGGCTCACCACCCTCGTCGACGCCGTCGTCGGCCTCATGAACCTCATCGGCGCTCCCGGCGCGGGGCTGGCGATCGCCCTCGAGAACCTGTTCCCACCGCTTCCCAGCGAGGTCATCCTCCCGATGGCGGGCCTGGCCGCCGCCCGCGGGTCGTTCACGCTGTTCGAGGCGCTGGCGTGCACCACCGCCGGCTCGGTCGTCGGCGCCTTCGCGCTCTACGCCCTGGGCGCGGGGCTCGGCATCGATCGCCTCCGCGCGCTCGTGCGACGGATGCCGCTGCTGAAGGTCGATGACGTCGACCGGACCGTCGCGTGGTTCCAGCGCCACGGCGGCAAGGCCGTCTTCTTCGGGCGCATGCTGCCGATCTTCCGGAGCCTCATCTCCATCCCCGCGGGCGTCACGCGCATGCCGCTGTGGCGCTTCGGCCTGCTGACCTTGGCGGGATCGTTCATCTGGAACGCCGTCTTCGTCCTCTCCGGCTATCTGCTGGGCGATCAGTGGCACATCGTCGAGGACTACGCGGGCGTGCTGCAGTACGCGGTGATCGCGGTCGCGGCGACGGCCCTCGTCTGGTTCGCCGTGAACCGCGCGCGCCGGCTGCGCGGTGCGTCGGCCGACAGCGACCCGGCCTGAACGTCCGCCGCCCGGGACCGTCGTCCGCTCTCAGCCCGGCCACAGATCTGCCCCGCGTAGACTGACGGGGTGCCCGCTGACCGCCTCCACCTCGTGCGCCATGGCGAGGTCCACAACCCGGGGCGGGTGCTGTACGGGCGACTTCCGAACTTCCGGTTGAGTGGCGCGGGGCGCGAGATGGCTCGCAGCGCCGCCGTCTACCTGCAGGGCTCGGCCAGGCCCGTCAGCGCCCTCTACGCCTCGCCGTTGCAGCGCACCCAGGAATCGGCGGAGCCCGTCGCCGAGGCCTTCGCGCTCGACCCGATCATCGATGAGCGCGTGATCGAGCCCACCAACGTCTTCGAGGGCAAGCGCATGACACGTGCCGTGCTCAATCCCCTCAACTGGCGACACCTCGCGCGCCCCGAGATCCCCAGCTGGGGCGAGCCGTACGCCGAGGTCGTCGCCCGCATGGATGCCGCGATGAACGAAGCCTGGAACGATGCCGACGGGGGCGACGTCGTCATCGTCTCCCACCAGCTGCCGATCTGGGTCACGCATCTGTCGGTGGCCGGTCAGCCGCTGCGCCACGACCCGCGCAAGCGCCGCTGTGCCCTCTCGAGCATCACCAGTTTCGAGCGCGCCGGCAGCGGCTGGCGCGAAGTCGACTACGCCGAGCCGGCCTCGACGGCTCACGCGGTGGATGTGGGAGCGGTATGAAGCATCGGACGATCGCTCGCGTCGCGGCATCCCTTCTCGCCCTCGCGCTCGGCGCGGGCCTGGCGGGATGCAGCAGCGCGAATGACGACCTCGCCAACCAGTACAAGCAGGGCGACGGCAAGGGTTACATCTCCGGCGACGGCAGCGTGCAGGAGATCGCGCCCGCCGACCGCGGCGGTGCGGTCTCGTTCAGCGGCACCGCGGTCGACGGGGCCACCGTCACCAACGCCGACTACGTCGACAAGGTGCTGGTCCTCAACTTCTGGTACGCCAACTGCGGCCCCTGCCGCGCGGAGGCGCCGACGCTCGAGAGCACCTACCAGGCGGTGCAGCCGGCCGGTGCCGAGTTCCTCGGTGTGAACATCTACGACGGGCCCGAGGGCGCGAAGGCGTTCGACGAGAAGTACGGCATCACCTACCCGTCGCTGCTCGCCAAGGACGACGCCGACCTCAAGCTCGCGTTCGCCTCCTGGACGCCGCTGCAGTCGGTGCCGATCACCCTCGTGCTCGACCGGCAGGGCCGCGTCGCGGCGCGATTCATCGGCCGCGTCGAGAGCGAGTCGATCCTCAAGACGATCATCAACGACGTCGTCGCGGAGACCACGTGAGCGACGTCGTCTTCAGCGGCGCGCTCTGGCTCGCGATCCCCATCGCGATGCTCGCGGGTCTCGTGTCGTTCCTGTCGCCGTGCGTGCTGCCGCTCGTGCCCGGCTACCTCGGGTTCCTCGGCGGTGCCTCCGGGGGAGCCGGCAGCCGCAGCGGTCGTCCGACGCGCACCGGCCGCGGCCGGTTGCTGCTGGGGGTGGTGCTGTTCATCGCCGGGTTCACGGTCGTCTTCGTCGCGATGGGGGTGCTCGCCGGAACCCTCGGCCGCTTCTTCCTCCAGTACGGCGAGGTGCTCACCCGCGTGCTAGGCGTCGTCGTGATCATCATGGGCCTCGTCTTCCTCGGGCTGTTCGGCTTCGCGCAGCGCACGATGAAGCCGCAGGTGCGCAGCGGTCTGGGACTGGTCGGCGCGCCGCTGCTGGGCGTGGCGATGGGCATCGGCTGGGCGCCGTGCATCGGCCCGACCTACGCGGCGATCCTCTCGATCTCCCTCACCCAGGCCGACCCGACCCGCGCGGTGCTGCTCGCCGTCGCGTACTCGCTGGGTCTCGGCATCCCGTTCCTGCTGCTCGCGGTGGGCTTCGGGTGGGCGACCCGCTCGGTGGCGTTCCTGCGTCGCCACATCCGCGTCGTCAACATCATCGGCGGCGTGCTTCTGATCGTGCTCGGGCTGCTCATGGTCACCGGGCTCTGGACCGCGGCGATGTCGCAGCTCACGGGGGTGATCGGCGGTGTCGAACTCCCGCTCTGACGGCACGGGCACCAGCGATCCGCTGCGTCCGGCCGACCACGCGGATGCCGCGACGCCCGCCGCCGCCATCGCCCAGCCGCAGCTGGGCGTGATCGGCTGGCTACGGTGGGGCTGGCGGCAGCTGACGAGCATGCGCACGGCGCTCGTGCTGCTGCTGCTGCTCGCGATCGCGGCGATTCCGGGTTCGATCGTGCCCCAGCGCACCGCCGACCCCAACGGCGTGCTGCAGTACAAGACCGACAACCCGGGCCTGTTCCCGATCCTCGACGGTCTGCAGCTGTTCGACGTGTACTCGTCGGTGTGGTTCTCGGCGATCTACATCCTGCTGTTCATCTCGCTGATCGGCTGCGTGATCCCGCGCACCAAGCACCACTTCAATGCCCTGCGTGCCCGTCCGCCGCGCACGCCCGCGCGCATGTCGCGCTTGGACGACCACGCCGAGGCGGAGCGCATCGTCGCCCCGGGGCAGGATGCCGAGGCGGCCGCCGTCGCCGCGGTCGAGCTCGCTCAGGCCCAGCTGCGCAAGGCCGGCTACCGCGTCGAGCGCTATGACACCGCCGCGACGGCGAAGCGGCCCGCGACGGCATCCGTGTCGGCCGAACGCGGCTACGCCCGTGAGACCGGCAACCTCGTCTTCCACGCTGCGCTCGTCGGCGTGCTCATCTCGGTCGGCGTCGGGGGCGGCCTCACCTATACGGGCCAGACCGTCATCGTCGAGGGCGACAGCTTCGTCAACTCCCTCGGCCTCGGCTACACCTCGTTCAACCCCGGGCGCTTCGTCGACACGAACGCGCTGCCGCCGTATTCGCTGACCCTCGACAGCTTCGACGTGAACTATGTGCCGGTCGGGGAGGCGGGCCAGGGACAGGCCGGCGACTTCGCCGCGAACCTCACCACCCGCGAGCCGGGCCACGACCCGCAGCAGCGGACCGTGCGGGTCAACCACCCCATCGACATGGCCGGCGACCGCGTCTACCTCATGGGCAACGGCTACGCGCCGACCATCACGGTGCGAAACCCCGCGGGCGACGTCGTGCTGCACGAGGACGTCGAGTTCCTGCCGCAGGGCGCGACGATGACCTCGCTCGGCGTCATCAAAATTCCCGACGGGCTGTCGCAGCAGGTCGGTCTCGTCGGGTTCTTCTATCCGACGGCGGCAAAACTGCACTCGGGCGCGTTGACGTCGGCGTACCCGTCGCTGGCGAACCCGCTGCTCACCCTCGACGTGTACACGGGCGACCTCGGCATCGACGACGGCACGCCCCGCAACGTCTACGCGCTGGATGTCAGCGGCATGACGCAGCTGACGGGCCGCAAGATCGACGTCCCCTCGCTCGAGCTGGCGCCGGGGCAGACCGTCGATCTGCCGAACGGTCTCGGCACGATCACGTTCGACGACGCGACCGCCAGCGGGGCCCGCGAGCAGGTCAAGCGCTACGTGTCCCTGTCGATCCACCGCGACGTCGGCGCGCCGTGGGTGCTCGGCTTCGCGATCGTCGCCCTGACGGGGCTGCTCGCGGCGCTGTTCATCCCGCGCCGGCGCATGTGGGTCAAGGCGACGCCCGGCGACGGCGTCGTGCACCTGGAGTACGCGGGCCTCGCGCGCGGGGAGGACCCCGCGATCGCGGTGGCCGTCGCCGACCTCGTCCGCGACCACGGCGCCGCGATGGATGCCGCGGGCACGGCCGGGTCGGCGGGCGAAGCGGTCGCGGCATCCGAGGGTCGGGCTGGCGGCCCCGGCCGGCCGTGACCGGTCCAGCGTGCAGCACGCCGACGTAGACTGATCGTCATGCCCGACGGCCTCCCTCTCGACGAAATCTCCCGGCTCCTCGTGTGGACCGCAGTGGCAATCTACGCGCTCGCGTTCATCGCCTACGCGATCGACCTCGGGCGCCGCTCCGACATCGCGATCCAGCAGAAGGATGCCGCGAAGCAGCGCGAGCTCGTCGGCGCGGGCGTCTCGGCATCCGCATCCACTGCTCTCGGCGGGTCTCTCGACGAGATGCGGGCCGAGCAGCAGGCGGCCAAGGCGGAGCTGGAAGCGCCGCTCGCCCGCCGCGCGCGCTACCTGTGGGCGCGCATCGGAACCTCGTTGACGGTGCTCGGCTTCCTCTTCCACGTCGCCGGCGACGTGCTGCGCGGCGTCGCCTCGGGGCGTGTGCCGTGGTCGAACATGTACGAGTTCGCCCTCACGGGAACGATGCTGATCGTCGCCGTCTACCTGGTGGTGCTGTTCAAGTACGACCTGCGCTTCCTCGGCACCTTCATCACCGGGCTCGTCGTCGTGCTGCTGGGCGGCACCGTGATCTGGTTCTACACCGCCGTCGTCCCGCTGTCCGACCCGCTGAAGAGCGTGTGGCTGGTGATCCACGTGTTCGTCGCGTCGCTGGCCACCGCGCTGTTCGCCCTCGCCTTCGCGCTGTCGGTGCTGCAGCTGATGCAGACCCGCCGCGAGCGGCTGGCGATCGCCGCCCTGTCGGCGCCGGAGGAGGGCGGAGCCGCTGCGGCCACCTCCACGCCGCGCCGCCGTGGCCTGCGCTTCCTGCGGACGCTGCCGGCCGGCGATGTCCTGGAGGCTCTCGCCTACCGGTTCACGATCATCGGCTTCATCTTCTGGACCTTCACCCTCATCGCCGGCTCGATCTGGGCCAACGACGCGTGGGGACGCTACTGGGGCTTCGACACGAAGGAAGTGTGGACCTTCGTCATCTGGGTGCTCTACGCCGGTTACATCCACGCGCGGGCGACGCGCGGCTGGCGAGGCACGCGTTCGGCGTGGCTGTCCATCGTCGGCTTCGCCGCGGTGATGTTCAACTTCACGATCGTGAACCTCTTCTTCAAAGGCCTGCACGTCTACAGCGGCCTGAACTGAGCCCGCGCCGCCGGCGGCGCGCGCGTTCAGTTGGCGCGCGCGCCGGCATCCGGGGAGTTCTTTCCGGCGCCCGCGCCAACTCAGCCCTTCGCGGGTCCGCTGGGCGGGCTGTCAGGCCAGGGCGGGGGGTGCGGCGAGCAATGCCCGCGTGTTCGCCGTCCGGCGGCGGGTCACCGCGATCGTCGTCGCGACGAACGCCAGTGCCGCCCACGCGATCATGCCGGCGAGCCCCGCACCGAGCCCACCGGCGGAGGTGATCGCCGCCAGCAGCGCGGTGTAGGCGGGGGCGGTGGGCATGACTGCGGCGACCGAGGCGAGGATGCCGGGGATGGTCGAGACGATGCCGGTCGCCACCGCGAGCACCCCCACGAGCGTCGAGATCCAGCGACCCGCGCCCCCGAAGATCGCGACGAGCGCCTGGTTGACCGCCGCGAAGGAGACGCCCGCGACGACGGCGAGACCGGCGAAGGCGAACCAGGTGCCGGCGTCGTAGTTCGCCGCGATCTGGGCGACCCCCGCGACCAGCAGGCCCTGGGCGGCCCCGATGCCGGCGGCCGGTGCGAGACTGCGCAGGGCCAGGAGCACCGACGGACGCCGCGAGCTCAGCGCGTGCCGCGGCACGGCCTGAAGTGCGATGAACGAGCCGAGACCCCCGAACCACAGCGCGAGCATCGCCAGGAGCGGGATCGCCGACGCGCCGAAGAGGTTGGTGCCGATGCCGTCCGCGCTCACCGGGTTCGCGACGACCTTGGCGGTCGCGTCGGCCTGCTGCTGCGAGTAGGTGGGGATCTGCGAGACCGCCGAGTCCAGGCCCTGCGCCAGCGAGCTGGACCCGGTGGCGAGCTGATTCACACCGGTGCTGAGCTGGGTCGCGCCGTCGGCGAGCTGCGAAGCTCCGTCGGCGAGCTGCGAGGCGCCCGTCGACAGTCCTGTGGCGCCGGTGGCGGCCTGGCCGATGCCGCCGGCGAGCTGGCCGAGGCCGGACTGCAGCGACTGCGCCCCTCCGGCGAGCTGGTTCACGCCCTTCACCGCCTCGGGGACGGCCTCGTTCTTCAGGCCGTTCGCGTACCCCGCCGCGTAGCCGGCGTTGGTCGCGGAGCTCTGGACGTCCGTCGCCAACGTCAGCAGCGCGGCGCAGGTGGGCGTCTGGACCGGCGACGCCGGGTTGCAGGCGTTCTCCACGAGCTGCTTCTGGTACTTCGCCGCGAGCTCTTGCGTCGCCGCCGCTGCCGCCGACGCGTACTGCGCCGTGGTCGACACCGTGCCGCCGAGAGTGTTCGGAGTCGTGGCGGTGAACTGCGCCGACAGCTGGTTCAGCCCGTCGGCGAGCTGACCTGCTCCCGCCGCGGAGCCGGTGGCCCCGGTCGCCAGCTTGTCGAGACCCGACGACAGGTCGCTCGCCCCCGTGCCGAGCTGACCTGCGCCCGAGGCGAGAGCGGTCGCGCCGCTGGGCAGCTGAGCGGCTCCGTTGGCCGCCTGCTGCGCGCCGCTGGCGAGCTGGTCGGCACCGCCGGCGGCCTGACCGAGCTGGTCGTGCAGGTTCGTGAAGCCCATGAGCACGTTGGTGAGGTACTGCTGTGACACGGCGCTGCCGAACACGGATGCCGCGGTCTGCGTGATCGTCGCGGTGATCGCGCCGTCGACGACGCGGCCGTCCGGAGCGGTCTGGACCTGGATCGTGGCCTTCTCGGGCGTCTTCCCCGGTGCGGTCGAGGTCGCGGCGGCGGAGAAGTTCTCCGGAATCGTGATCACCGCGTCGTAGCTGCCGTCGGCGAGGCCGGCGGCCGCGTCGTCGGTGTTGGAGATCACCCAGTCGAGGTTGCTGGGCACATCGGGAGAGCCCTCCACCAGACCCGCGGTGAGCTGGCGGCCCAGCGGAGCCGTCTGCCCGTTGATCGTGACCGGCTTGTCGTTGTTGACGATCGCGGCGCGCACGTTGTCGAGGCGCTCGGTGGGGTTGTAGAGCGCCGCGAGCAGGATGCCGCCGATCAGCACGGGCAGCAGGAGCACGCCGAGCAGCGTGAGCCAGGTGACGGGGCGACGGGAGCGGGCGCGTTCGAGGGAGAGAGTCATGCGGAGATCACCTGCGTGGGAGAGTCGGCGGTGCCGGTGGTGAGGGCCAGCGCGGTCACGCTCTGGCGGTGGGCGTCGGCGAGCACGTCGAGGGCGGGGCCCTCGCGACGGGCGGAGGCGACGATGGTGAGCGGATGGGCGGGAGCACCGCTGCGGGTGGTGCGGGCGGCGGCGCGCTCCTGCGCGTCGCGCAGCAGCGCGGCAGCCTGATCGCGATCGGCGCCGGTCAAGGTGTCGAGACCGTCGATGACGACCATCGTGGTTCCGCCGGCGAGCGCCCGGCGCAGCTCGGTGAGGGGCGCGGCGGCGCCCTCGAGCAGGGCGACACCGACGTGCGCGCGCACCCAGGCGCCGCGTCCGGGCAGCAGGTGACCCGCGACGCGCAGGCGTCCCTCGCTCGGGTCGACCCGGCCCGCGACGGTGAGGACGAAGGCGCGACCGGCGCGCGGATCGGCCGCGGTCGCCAGGAGCGTGCCGCCCTGCTCGAGGCGGATGGAGGAGGAGCGGAAGAGCGTGATGTCGCCGACCCCCTTGCCGCCCTCGACGCGGACCGACAGGTCGTCTGCGGCCAGCGCGCCGGTGTAGTCGGGCTCCGGCCAGGCGGTCAGCGCGAGCTCGCGTTCGACGGCCTCGCCCTCGATATCGAAGTGCGGCAGTGCGCGGTCGAGCCACCTCGGCATCCACCAGGCCTTCTCGCCCAGCAGTGCCATGATCGCCGGTCCGAGCGTCATTCGCACGAGGAACGCATCGACGGCGATGCCGACGGCGAGTCCGAGCGCGATCGGTTTGATCGACGTATCGCCTTCGGGGATGAAGGCCGCGAAGACGGCGAACATGATGACCGCGGCGGCGGTCACCACGCGCGCCGACGCCGTGAAGCCGCTGCGCACCGCCCCGACGGCCGTCTGCCGATCGGCCCGTCCGCCGCGAGCGCGCCGGGTGTGCACGTAGTCCTCGCGCATGCGGGAGACGAGGAAGACCTCGTAGTCCATCGCGAGCCCGAACAGCACGCCCATGAGGATGATCGGCATGAAGCTGATCACCGGTCCGGTGCGCGTCACGTGCAGCGCGTCGGCCAGCCAGCCCCACTCGAACACCGCCGCGACGGCGCCGAACGCGGCGAGGATCGACAGCAGGTAGCCCAGGGTCGCCTTCAGCGGCACCCAGATCGAGCGGAACACGATCATCAGCAGGATGAACGACAGGCCGACGACGAAAAGGCCGAACGGCAGCAGGGCGGCCCCCAGGCGGTCGGAGATGTCGATCGCGATCGCCGTGAAGCCGGTGACCTTGAGGTCGATGCCGTACTTCTGCAGCCATTCGTCGTGGTGGGCGCGCAGCTCCCGCACGAGGTCGGCCGTCTGCGGGGCATCCGGTGCCGTGGTCGGCACGATCTGGACGAGACCCGTGTCGGCGGTCTGGTTCGGGGTGGACAGGGCGACCGTCTTCACGCCGGGGATCTTCTCGACGTCGGCCTTCAGGTCCGCCATGAGCGTCAGTGGGTCGGTCGAGGTGACGATCGTACCGGTGAGAATGAGCGGCCCGTTCGCGCCCGGCCCGAAGTGCTCGGCGGTCAGGTCGTAGGCCTGCCGCGCTTCGCTGGAGGCGGGCTGCATTCCCGCGTTCGGCAGGGCGAGCTGCAGGCTCGACGCGGGAATCGCCGCGATGCCGAGCACCAGGATCACCGACAGGGCGCTGACGACCGGATGCCGGGTCACGAGCGCCACCCACGGGTTCGTCTTCTTCGAAGCTGCCGACGCCGCCGGTGCGGCGCTGTCCTCGGCATCCCCCCGCGTGCGCGCCGCGCGGCGGCGGCGCCCGAACGGGATGCCGCGCCCCAGACCCCGCGGCCAGCCGGCGACGCGGCCCTTGGCGAAGCCGAGGAGCGCCGGGGTGAGGGTGACGGCGACGGCGACCGCGACGGCGACGGCGCCCGCGGCGGCCAGACCCATCGTGGTGAGGAAGGGGATGCCGGCAAAACCCAGACCGACGAGCGCGATCAGCACCGTGACGCCGGCGAACATGACGGCGGAGCCGGCCGTGCCGGTCGCGCGCGCGGCGGACTCCTCGGGATCGATACCGGCGCGCACCTGGTCTTGATGTCGCGCGACGATGAACAGCGCGTAGTCGATGCCGACGGCCAACCCGAGCATGATCGCGAGCATCGGCGTCGTGGAGGACACCGTCGCGAAGGCCGTCGAGGCGAAGATCAGTACGACCGAGAGCACCACCCCGATGATCGCGCTGACGAGGGGGAACCACGCGACGGCGAGGGAGCGGAACGTGATGATGAGCACGAACAGCGCCACGAGCACGCCGATGACCTCCGTCACCGACAGGCTGGGCAGCGAGATCGAGAACAGATCACCACCGACCACGACCGTGGATCCGGCCGGCAGGGCTGCGCCGAGACTCGTCGCCATGTCTTGAAGGGCGGTCTTCGTGGCGGCGGGGACGTTGGTGACACTGCCCTCGAACTGCAGGCGGATGAGCGCGGCCTGGCCGTCGTCGCTGACCATGCCGGTCACGTTCTTGTTGAACGGATCGGTGACCGCCAGCACGCCGTCGAGCTTTCCGAGATCGGTGACGGTCGTCGCGATCTGGTCGTTGTAGGGCGCGTCGTCGACGTGTTGACCGGGCGCCGCCACGATCACGTACTGCGCACTGGTGCCGGCGGCCTGAGGGAAGGTGCGGTTGAGAAGCTCCAGGCCCTCCTGCCCTTCGGTCCCTGGGATGGAGAAGGAGTTGTCGAACCCCTTCACGGCGCCGGTGGCGACACCCACCCCGACGGCGCCGCCGATCACGCCCAGCAGCAGCAGCCACGACATGAGGACCCGCCAGGAGTGGCGGTACGACCAGCGGCCGAGCGAAAACAGAAGTGTGGACACGGGGTGCTCCGGTTCAGACGTTCGGGACAGTGACGGACAGGGAATGTTCGATACACCGCTGTATCCGATACACAGATGTATCCTAAGAGCAGGGATTCGCGCAATCCTGAGCACTCGATGTGAACTGAGACGCGACAGCGACGGCGGCGCCGCCGTCGTCAACGGAGGGAGGGACAGTGACCGACGTCGCCGACCGCACGGATGCCGGCCGCCCGCCCAGCCAACGCCGGGAGCAGACCCGCGCTCGCCTGCTGGATGCCGCCCACGAGGTCTTCTCGGAGGTCGGCATGGACGCCGCCTCCGTGGAGGCGATCTGCGAACGGGCCGGCTTCACGCGCGGTGCGTTCTACTCCAACTTCGAGACGAAGGACGAGCTGTTCCTGGCGCTCGTCACGCGACTGTCGGACGCCAAGCTGGACGCGGTGGAGAGTCGAGTGCAGCGCCTCTCACCCGACGGCCAGATCGACATCTCCGATCTCGTCGGACATCTCGGAGCCCCGTTCGGCGAGGAGATGGACCCGCACCTGCTGACCGAGATCCGCGCGCAGGCTCTGCGTGACCAGCGTCTGGCCGAGGCCTTCCTCACCCTGCAGCGCCGCGTGCTCGAACGGATCGAGGGCTTTCTGCAGCACATCGTCGCGACCTACGACCTCACCCTGCGGATGCCGGTGCGCGACGCGGCGCGCGTGCTCCTGGACGTCTCGAACGAGACCTGCACGACGGCCACCCTGGAGGGCAAGTCCTCCGATCGCGTCACGGACGACCTTCGTCGCCGTATCGAAGCCCTGGTGCCGGCGATCGTCGCCGACGGCGGCGCCGCGGTGTTCCGCTCCTAGACGCTCCTAGATCAGCGCGGAGCAGCGCTCGAGGCGTTCGAGCCACCAGGTGCGACGATCGGGGGATGCCGCGTGGCGGGCCAGGAGCGCGGCATCCGGTGTCACACGCCCGACCGGCAGGCTGCCGTCGACGGGCCGCAGCGGTGCGCGCGTGACGTCGGCGGCGAGCAGCGATGCCGTACCGAGGCCGCAGTCGTAGGGCAGTTCAGGGAGCGCGGCCGCCAAGGTCACACCCATCGCTAGGCCGATGCTCGTGTCGAGGGCGCTGGAGACGACCGCGGGAAGGCCCGCGTCGGCGACGATCGACAGGGCCCGCGCGACCCCGCCGAGCGGCTGCGCCTTGACGACGAGCAGGTCGGCGGCGCCCCGGCGCGCGACGTCGAGGGGGTCCGCCGCCTTGCGCACCGATTCATCGGCGGCGATGGGCAGGTCCCAGTCGGCGAGGCGTTGGCGCAGCTCGGCGAGCTCGTCGACCGACGCGCAGGGCTGCTCGAGATACTCCAGGTCGAACCCGGCCAGGGCGTGGGCGGCATGTTCGGCCTCATCGACGTTCCAGCCGCCGTTCGCGTCGAGTCGCACGCGACCTTCGGGACCCATCGCCGCCCGCACCGCGCGCACCCGCGCGACATCGTCGGCGAGCGTCTGCCCACGCTCGGCGACCTTGACCTTCGCGGTGCGGCAGCCGTCGAAGCGGGCGAGCACCGTCGCCACCTGGTCTGCGGCCACGGCGGGAACGGTCGCGTTCACCGGAACGCGATCGCGCACCGGCGACGGCTGGTGCCGCCAGCCGTAGTCGATCGCGGCCGCCAGCCAGACGGCGGCCTCCGCGTCGTCATACTCGAGGAACGGTGAGAACTCCGTCCAGCCTTCGGGACCTTCGAACAGCACCGCCTCGCGGTGCTCGACGCCGCGGAAGCGCGTGACGAGGGGCAGCGAGACGACGTGCGCCGTGGCGAGGAGATCGGCGACGCGGGGCAGACTCATGCCCCTATCCTGCCGCGCTGCGCCGGTGCCGGACAGCCGTGGGACAATCGGGCGGTGACCGCCTCCCTCGCGCCCACCGGCCGCTTCGCGCTCGACATCGACGGAGTGCCACGCACCGCCCGCGCGCAGGCGCTGCTGGACGCCCTGTCGGAGCGGGTCGTCATCGCCGACGGTGCGATGGGAACCATGCTGCAGCGCCACGATCTGCAGATCGACACGGACTTTCAGGGCCTCGAGGGCTGCAATGAGATCCTCAACGTCACACGTCCCGATGTGGTCGGTGCGATCCACGACGCCTACTTCGCCGTCGGCGTGGATGCCGTGGAGACCAACACGTTCGGCGCGAACTGGTCGAACCTGTCCGACTACGGCATCGACGACCGCATCACGGAGCTCGCTGCCGCCGGGGCACGGATCGCCCGCGAGCGTGCGGAGGCGGCGGAAGCGGCCGACGGGAGGATGCGCTGGGTGCTCGGGTCGATCGGGCCCGGGACGAAGCTGCCGAGCCT
Source organism: Microbacterium sp. SCN 69-37 (assembly GCF_001724435.1). Lineage (NCBI taxonomy): Bacteria > Bacillati > Actinomycetota > Actinomycetes > Micrococcales > Microbacteriaceae > Microbacterium > Microbacterium sp. SCN 69-37. The sequence continues at coordinate 34,013 of NZ_MEEL01000031.1, read as the reverse complement.
CGGCCACACCACCTACGCCCATCTGAAGGAGACGTTCGCGCTGCAGGCCGAGGGCCTCATCGACGGCGGCGCCGACGCGTTCCTGGTCGAGACGAGCCAGGACCTGCTGCAGACCAAAGCCGCGATCAACGGCTGCAAGCAGGCGATCGTGGCCCGCGGCATCCGGCTGCCGATCTTCGTCGAGGTGACCGTCGAGACCACGGGCACCATGCTCATGGGCTCGGAGATCGGGGCGGCGCTCACGGCGCTGGAGCCACTGGGCGTCGACGCGATCGGCCTGAACTGTGCGACGGGACCGGCCGAGATGAGCGAGCACCTGCGCCACCTCTCGAAGCACTCGTCCGTGACGATCGCGTGCATGCCCAACGCGGGGCTCCCGGTGCTGACCGCCGACGGCGCCCACTATCCCTTGACACCGGCGGAGCTCGCGACCGCGCACGAGCAGTTCGTCCGCGAGTTCGGCATCGGCCTCATCGGCGGATGCTGCGGCACGACGCCCGAGCACCTGGCCGCCGTCGTGGAGCGGGTCGGCCATCTCCCCGTGGCGACCCGCACCCCTGACCGCGAGACACCGCCGGGGCACCGAGACACCGAGAGTGCACCGGTGTCTCGGCGCGAGAACGGTGTCTCGCTGACACCGGCGATCGAGACGGAGCCCGGCGTCGCGTCGCTGTATCAGCACGTGCCGTTCCGGCAGGATGCCAGCTACCTCGCGATCGGGGAGCGGACCAACGCGAACGGGTCGAAGGCTTTCCGCGAAGCGATGCTCGAGGCTCGGTGGGACGACTGCGTCGAGATCGCACGCCGGCAGATCCGCGTCGGTGCGCACCTGCTCGACGTGTGCGTCGACTACGTCGGCCGCGACGGCGTTGCGGACATCCGCGAGGTCGTGTCGCGGTTCGCCTCGGCATCCACTCTTCCTCTTGTGATCGACTCGACCGAGCCGGCCGTCATCCAGGCGGGCCTCGAGCTGATCGGCGGCCGGCCCGTTGTCAACTCGGTGAACTACGAGGACGGCGACGGCGCGGCATCCCGCTTCGGGCGCATCATGCCGCTCGTCAAGGAGCACGGCACCGCGGTCATCGCCCTGACGATCGACGAACAGGGGCAGGCGCGAACGGCCGAAGACAAGCTGCGCATCGCGTCGCGCCTCGTCGACGAGCTGGTCGGCGCGTGGGGGATGCGCGTCGAGGACATCATCGTCGACTGCCTCACCTTCCCGATCGCGACCGGCCAGGAGGAGACCCGTCGCGACGCGATCGAGACGATCGAGGCGATCCGCGGGCTGGTCGCGAAATACCCGGGCATCAACACGACGCTCGGCGTCTCGAACGTCTCGTTCGGGCTCAACCCCGCCGCCCGCTCGGTGCTCAACTCGGTGTTCCTGCACGAGGCGACGCAGGCGGGGCTGACCAGCGGCATCATCGACGCCGCGAAGATCGTGCCGCTGGCCTCCCTTCCCGACGAGCAGCGGAAGGTCGCGCTCGACCTCGTCTGGGATCGGCGCGAATGGGATGCCGACGGCACCCTCACCTACGACCCGCTCGCGACGATGCTCGACCTGTTCGCCGGGGTCGACACGGCGGCCCTCCGCGACCAGCGCGCCGCAGAGCTCGCGGCGCTCCCGGTCGGCGAGCGACTCGAGCGCCGGATCATCGACGGGGAGCTCAAGGGTCTCGAGGCCGATCTCGACCTGGCGCGCGCCGGCGATGCGGATGCCGCGCCGCTCAGCCCGCTGCAGATCATCAACGACCACCTGCTGGAGGGCATGAAGGTCGTCGGCGAACGGTTCGGATCGGGCCAGATGCAGCTGCCGTTCGTGCTGCAGTCCGCCGAAGTGATGAAGACCGCGGTCGCCCTGCTCGAGCCGCACATGGAGAAGACCGACGAGGCCGGCAAGGGCACGATCGTGCTGGCGACCGTCCGCGGCGACGTGCACGACATCGGCAAGAACCTCGTCGACATCATCCTCACCAACAACGGCTACACGGTGATCAACCTGGGCATCAAGCAGCCGATCGCCGACATCATCGCCGCCGCCGAGGAACACGACGCCGATGTGATCGGGCTCTCGGGGCTGCTCGTCAAGTCGACCGTCGTGATGAAGGAGAACCTCGAGGAGCTCATGGCCCGAGGCCTCGGCACGAGGTGGCCGGTCATCCTCGGCGGCGCGGCTCTCACCCGCGCATACGTCGAACAGGATCTCGCGGAGCTCTTCGAGGGCGAGGTCCGCTACGCGAAGGACGCGTTCGAGGGGCTCGCCCTCATGGAGCCGCTCGTGCGGATCGCGCGCGGCGAAGCACCGGATGCCGTCGGCCTGCCGCCGCTGAAGAAGCGCATCCATGCGGCGGGGTCGCGTCTGACCCTCACCGAGCCCGAGGCGATGCCGGCGCGGTCGGACGTGGCATCCGACAATCCCGTGCCCGCCCCGCCGTTCTGGGGGACGCGCATCGTCCGCGGCATCGCGCTCGCCGACTACGCCGCGTTCCTCGACGAGCGGGCGACCTTCATGGGGCAGTGGGGGCTGAAGCCCGGCCGCGGCGAGGGCGGACGGTCGTATGAGCAGCTCGTCGAGACCGAGGGCCGGCCGCGCCTGCGGTACTGGCTCGACCGCATCCTCGCCGAGCGCATGCTCGACGCCTCGGTCGCCTACGGGTACTTCCCGGTCGTGTCGGAGGGCGATGACATCGTCGTGCTGCACCACGGCGACGACCCGACCGGCCTGCTCGGGCGGGCGGGACTGCTGGCGCCGGACGGCGGGTCGGGCGGCGCGCTCGGAGCCGACCGGCTGCGCTTCCACTTCCCGCGCCAGCGCCGCGACCGGCACCTGAACCTCGCCGACTTCGTACGCTCACGCGCGTCGGGACAGATCGACGTCCTGCCGGTGCAGCTCGTGACCGCCGGAGCGGCGATCGACGCCGTGACCGCGAAGATGTTCGCGGAGGACCGCTACCGCGACTACTACGAGCTGAACGGGCTGGTCATGCAGCTGACCGAGGCGCTCGCCGAGTTCTGGCACGCCCGCATCCGCGCCGAGCTCGGTTTCGCCGCGGAAGACCCGGCCGACACCGCGGGATTGTTCACGCTCGACTACCGCGGCGCGCGGTTCTCGCTCGGCTACCCGGCCTGTCCCGACATGGAGGACCGCCGCAAGGTCGTCGAGCTGCTGCGTCCGGAGCGGATGGGCGTCGAGCTCAGCGAAGAGCTGCAGCTGCACCCCGAGCAGTCCACCGACGCGTTCGTCTTCCACCACCCCGAAGCGAAGTACTTCTCGGTCTGAGGCAGCCGCGGCATCCGTCGGTGCTCAGATCGGCGGTAGGGCGGCGACGTGGGCCGAGATGCGGCGGAAAACCGCCTGATGAGCGGCGTACGAGGCGCGCCAATCGCCCGGGATCAGCAGGCCGTGGTCGGCGTCGGCGATCTCGGTGACGGCAGCTCGTGTGCCGGCGATGAGGTCTCGGCGCCACGCGGCATCCGCGGTTCCCGCCACGACGAGATGATCCTCGGATGCCGCACCCAGCGCATCCGCGACGACGTCGTGACGCACCGACGGGGTGAGCCAGACACCCGGGATGCCGGCGGCGATCGCGAGCGGTGCGGCGAAGGTGCCCAGCGACTTGGCGACGACGAGATCGGGGACGCCGTCGAGCACTGCCGTCACCTCTGCCCAGGCTCCGTGGAGGAACACCGCCGGATCTTCGGCCGCGGCATCCGTCCACTCGACGGCGTAGACGTCCCACCCCTCCTCGGCGAGCAGCAATCCGCTCCAGGAGAGCAGGGGCGCCTGCGCCGTGTATCCGCGCCCGGGCAGCAGGGCGGCTCTGCGCGCGCCATCCATGGCCGGGGTGAGGCGGTGCAGGACGACCATGCCGCGATGCTAGCGGCTGGCGCCGGCGACGCGTTGCCGGCGCCGACGGCGAAGCCGGGGATGAGGGCCAGGCGTCAGCCGACGCGAGCGCCGCACATGCCGCACACGCCCGTGGCGGGAACCTGTACGAAGCAGTCGGGGCAGAGCACGGTCTCGCGCTCGGGGATGATCGGGGCGGGTGCCTTGCGCGGCGCATCAGAACCGGCGGCAGCCCGCGTGCGGCGAGCGCGTTCGGGCGCCGCCGCGGCGGCCGGAGCCATTTTCGCGGCCGGCTTGTGATCGGCGCAGTAGAAGCGCACGAAACCGGCGGGGTTGGTCGGATGCCGGTGCTTCACCACCCACAATGCCTCGCGCGGCCACGGCTCACTCGTGGGACCGCAGCCGGAGCATCGCGTGGCATCGCCGGGCACGGCCTCGGCTGCGGCGACGGGCAGCTCGAAGGGGAGGGCATCGCGCCAGTCCGAGGAGTTCCTGATCTGCACGATTCGTCCTTCCGGCGGCATCCTCGGGTGGATCACGCCGTGCCCCATTCTCCCACGCCGCGTGGACGCCCGTCCCCGCCTCACCGGCCGCGACGACGCAGAAGCGGTTGCCTTCGGGGTCCTCCATGATGACGTAGTCGGCATCCGGCGGTTGCGTGTCCCCGTGCACCCGACGGGCCCCGAGCGCTTCGAGTCGGCGCACCTCGGCATCCTGATCATCCGCGTAGAGATCGAGATGAATGCGCGGCGGCAGCACGCGCGGAGTCGCGACGGCGTCGAGCGACACGTTGACGCCGACGCCGTCGCGCGGATGCAGCAGTGCGAAGTCGTCGCCGACGGGCTCGCGCGCCGCATAGTCGAGTGCCGCCGTCCAGAAGGCGATCTCTCGCGCCAGATCATCGACGCGGATCACCACCGACCCGACGGTGAGCATCAGTCGCGGCCTCCGTTGCGCGCCGTGGTCGTCAAAGCCTCGGCCGGGTCGCCCAGGGGTTCCAGGAGGCAGTCGTAGCGCTGCCGCGTCGGCCAGCGCGGGTCGCCGGGCGCGTCGGAGACGACGAAGCCGAGGCGACGGTAGAAGTCCACGGCGTCGTCATCGGTGCTCGCATAGAGGGGTCGCGTCGGGTCGACGCGGCGCGCGGCATCCACGAGACGAGAGCCGAGCCCCGTTCCGCGTGCCTCGTGTGCGACGGCGATGTAGTGCAGATCGGTGCGGTCTTCGCCGTGCGTGTCGGCGCCGAACGCGGCGAAGCCGAGCACGCTGCCGTCGACCGTCCCGACGACGGTCATGGTGGGCAGCTCGACGTCGCGGATGCGGATGAGGGCGTCGGTGTCGAGACCCGCAGCCTCCCCGAACAGGGCGAGGAATCCGTCGGTGTCGATCTCCTCGGCCGTCAAACGCCGCACCGTTGCCGTCACGATTCGACTGTAGCGAGAGCACTCCGAGGGCGTGCGCCGGGGCCCTGTGGTGGCGCGGCTGCCACCGGCTTCGCCCGGCGCAGGCAGCGCAGCACGGCGCGACCGACGAGACAGATCCCGACGGTCGTGGTGAGCGCGCGCACCGTGTCCCAGCTGACGGTCGATGTCACGAACGAGTAGACGAGGAAGGTGCCCAGGTTCTGAGGCAGTGGCGCTCCGGGAACGTACGAGATCGACGTTCCGGCGCCCACGGCGAACGGCCAGAACCACATGTTCATGATGAGTCCGAACGCGTACGCGGCGGCGACGCCGTATCCCACGAGCATCGCGATCTCCGCCCCGCCGCGCACCCGTCGCGGCAGGAGCCCCGCGCCGGCCGCGACCCACGCGCAGGCGAACATCTGGAACGGCAGCCACGGCCCGACGCCTCCCCACAGCAACGCCGACAGCCCCACGGATGCCGCGCCCAGCAGCAGCCCGAAACGAGCGCCGTAGGCGCGGCCGGCGAGGATGAGGAGCACGAACAGCGCCTCCACGCCGCCGACGCCGGTGCTCGCGATGCGGACGGCTGCGCCGATGGCGGCGAGCACCGCCAGCAGCGCCAGCGTCTGCGCCGAGCGGACTGTCGTGTCGAGCGCCGCGAGGGTGGCGAGTGCTGCCAGGGGAGCGAGGGCCAGCGCGATCGGACCGATGGCGGCCTGCGCCTGTGCGGGGAGGGCGGTCGCGGCGAGCGGCCAGACAAACGCGGCAGCGGCGACGACGTTCGCGGCGACCAGCGCGACGGTCAGCGCGGGGCGTGGCCGCGGTGCCCGGGCGGTGGTCCGCGCTCGTGTGTTCCGAACTCCTCCGATCTCGTCCGGTTCGGAGGTTCTCGCCGCCTCCGAGGGATGCGCGCGCGCGGAGTGGAGGAGTTCGGCACGCGGTCGATGCCTGGCGCCGCGGTCTTCGCCCGGCGCGGCGGCAGGCGCGGTCGCGGGGGCGGAGGCGGTGCCCATGGCGGACAGACGACCGGCGTCCATGCCGAGCACCACGTCGGCGCGGGAGATGACCGCGGCGTCGTGGGTCGCGACGAGCACGGCGGTCCCGGCATCCGCGATACAGGTGAGGGCGGTGTCGACCATCCGCCGCGCGTCGGGGTCGAGTCCGCGCGTCGGTTCGTCGACCAGCAGCACCGCGGGGCGCGTCGCCGTCTGGATCGCCAGCGCCAGACACCGTCGTTGTCCGGCGGACAGGTCGCGCGGATGCCGTCGCCTCAGCTCTCCATCCTCGTCGCCGCGTCCGAGCAGTGCGGCGAAGCGTGCGACGGTCGTTCCGGTCGCCGCGTGCGCCCGCCGGTCAGCGCGGCGACATTCCGCGGCGACCGTGTCGCGCACGAAGAGCGCGTCGGCATCGTCGGGCACCAGCCGCACGTCACGGGCGTGCTCGCCGGTCGCGAGGGTGAGCAGAAGGCTCGACTTGCCGGCTCCGTTGGGCCCGACCAGCGCCACCACCTCGCCCGGGTGCAGCGTCACGGCGACATCGTCGACGGCCAGGCGCTGCCCGTAGCGGACGGTCACCCGCGTCGAGAGCGCCGGTTCACAACTCCGGAGATCCGCTGCGGTCGCTGCCCGCGACGGCCCTTCAGTGGGCAGGGGCGGCGGAAACTCCGGAGTTGCGAACGGCGAGGGTCGGGTGGTGACGGTCGCGGGCGTCGCTGCGGATGCCGCGGTGAGATGCAGCCACACGTCGGCAACGCCGGCGAGCTCGGCGCCGCGGTGTTCGGCGACGACGACGCACATGCCGGCCTCGTGTGCCAGCGCGCCCAGCAGCGTCACGATCCGGGAGCGCGCGGTGCGGTCGAGGTCGGCGAGGGGTTCATCCACGAGCAGCAGCACCGGCTGCTCGATGATGGCGGCGGCGATGGCGACGAGCGTCGCCTGGCCGGCCGAGAGCTCCCGCAGCGGCCGGTCGAGCAGTCCGGCGACACCCGCCCGCCCGGCGACGTCGCGAACACGCTCGTCGACGAGCACGCGGGCGAGCCCGCGCAGCTCCAGCGCCAGCCCGATCTCATCGCGTACGTTCGTCGTCACGAACCCGACGCGGGGGTTCTGCAGCACCACGCCGACGAGCCGCGACAGGTCGCGCGGCGGCGTGTCGGCGCGATCGTGCCCCGCGATCGACAGGCCGCCGTCGAGCCACCCGCCGTCGAGATGGGTGTGCAGCCCGCTCAGAGCACGCAGCAGGGTGGTCTTGCCCGAGCCGGTGGCGCCGGTGAGCACCGTCAGCGAGCCGCTGCGGATGCCGTCGCTCACCGCACCCGCCCCGACGCTCGACCCGTCGATCGTCACGACGGTGTCGTCACCGAACCCGAGCGCGAGAGGTCCGTGCGCGATCGGAGAGCGGCAGTCGCCCTCGATCCTGCGACCTGCGTAGCCGCGCAGCTCCAGAGACGCGCCGACGGCGGTGGCACGCTCGATGGTCGCCTCCAGCACCGGCGCGAGGATGCGCACCCCCGCGCCGAACCCGCGCTCGCCGCGCAGGCGTTGCGCGCGCCGGGCCGTGCGTGCCGCATCGGCGAGCGCCGGAAGCGTGGCCCACGCGATCGACAGCGCCCGCGCGAGCCCCTGGAAGGGACCGCGCCGCGCCCCGCGCGCGAGCAGTCGCGGCAGATCGAGCAGTGCGCTGAGCACCCCGAAGACGATGATCGTCAGCGCGATCGGCAGTGCGCCGACCACGGCCGTCGCCAGCCCGTCGGCCGTGACCGGGCCGAACATCCGAACGTGGGCGAGCGGCGGAGCGAGTCGCCACACCGGCAGCGGCAGCAGCACCGCGCCGGTGCCGTCCACGCCGTGGAAGAGCACCCGGTACACGACCCGGACCGCCACGAAGCCGACCGCCAGAGCGAGGGCGGCGCGCAGGGGACCGGGGCGGAAGCTCACGCGCCGAGATTACGCGCGTCGGCAGCGATCAGCGGCAGTGGTGCTCACGCCGCCGGTGCAGCGGGGGCGCCGTCGAGGGTGAACAGCAACTCCACGCTCTCGCCGGGCTGTGCCGTCAGCGTCGACAGGCCCTCCTGCGCATAGTCCCAGGCTCCGTCGGCCGGCTTGGTCCACAGGGCCCAGTAGGCGAACGCCGCGGGCATGGCGTCGCACTTCTCGATGTACGCGGGGTCCTGCGCCGAGCCGACCGGAGCGGATGCCGAGGGCAGCCCGTTGACGCGGCAGACGACCTGGTCGCCGTACTGCTTCGTGCCCTCGATGCTCAGACCCGCGGCGGCGACGACGTCGGCCACCGCGACCTTGTCCATCGTGGGGAAGCACCAGGACTGAGACGAGCCGCCCGTCAGCGCCGACGAGTCGACGGCCAGAGTGACGCCCTTCCCCGTCGGGCAGGCGTCGGCCACGATGGTCTGCGCCGGCGTCGGCGATTCGGTCTCGGCGCGCTGCGCACTGCCGGTCGACGCACAGGCGGACAGGCCGAGCGCGAGGGTGCCGGCGGCGAGCAGGGTCAGGATGCGGGGAGTCGACGTCACCGCTCCAGCGTAGGGGAGCGGCAGGTGCGTCCCGGCCGGATCACGGCCCCCGCGCGTAGGCTGGGCGGGTGACCGACTCCTTCGTCTCCGAGCTGTTCGATCCCGCGGAGTGGATGCTCGCTGCGGGTGCGGACGCGTACACCGACATCACGGCGCACGTCTCGCGCGACGGTCGCATCGCGCGCATCGCGTTCGACCGTCCCGAGGTGCGAAACGCCTTCCGCCCGAACACCGTCGACGAGCTCTACCGCGCCCTCGACATCGCCCGCCAGGACCCGCGCATCGGGGTCGTGCTGCTGACGGGCAACGGTCCGAGCCCGAAGGACGGCGGCTGGGCGTTCTGCTCGGGTGGCGACCAGCGCATCCGCGGTCGCGATGGCTACACGTACGCCGCCGACGACGCGACCGCTCCCGACCCGGCACGCGCCGGTCGCCTCCACATCCTCGAGGTGCAGCGCCTCATCCGTTTCATGCCGAAGGTCGTCATCGCGGTGATCCCGGGGTGGGCCGCGGGCGGAGGGCACTCGCTGCACATCGTGTGCGACCTGTCGATCGCGAGCGCCGAGCACGGCCGTTTCAAGCAGACGGATGCCGATGTCGGATCGTTCGACGCGGGTTACGGCTCGGCGTACATGGCCCGCCAGGTCGGCCAGAAGATCGCCCGTGAGGTGTTCTTCCTCGCCGAGGAGTACTCGGCCGCCCGTGCCTACGAGATGGGTGCGGTCAATCGCGTCGTGCCGCATGCGGAACTCGAGCGCGAGGCGGTCGCGATGGCGCGGACGATCCTCGGCAAGTCGCCGACGGCGATCCGCATGCTGAAGTTCGCGTTCAACGCGATCGATGACGGGATGGTGGGTCAGCAGGTGTTCGCGGGGGAGGCGACCCGACTCGCGTACGGCACCGACGAAGCCGTCGAAGGCCGCGATGCCTTTCTACAGAAGCGCGATCCCGACTGGTCGCCGTACCCGTACCACTACTGACCTCCCCGGAGACGAACGTGCGCCTGGAGAGGGTCGACGCGACGGATGCCCGCGCGGTGCTGCGCGGTCTGCGCTCGGCGGTGCTCGGCGCCGGGCCCGCGATCGCGCTCGGCGGAGAGGACGACCTGCCTCGGGAGGTGCCGGCCGGGACGGCGGTGGTGGTCACCACGTCCGGTTCCAGCGGCTACCCGAAGGCCGTCGCGCTCAGCCGGTCGGCGCTGACGGCGTCGGCGATGGCGACGGCCGCGCGCATCGGCAGCGGATCGTGGCTGCTCGCGCTGGCTCCCGGCTACGTCGCCGGTGTGCAGGTGCTGGTGCGCGCGCTCGTCGCGGGCAACGAGCCCGCGGTCGTCGCGGGACCGTTTCGTACCGCGTCGTTCGTGGCGGCGGCATCCTCGATGGCGTCCAGTCGTGGGGGCGAGCGGGTGCCGACGTTCACCTCGCTCGTCCCCGCACAGCTGCAGACGCTTCTCGACGACCCGGCCGGATGCCGCGCGCTCGCCGGCTTCGCGGCGGTGCTCGTGGGTGGGCAGGCCCTGCCGCCGGCGCTCGCTGCCCGCGCGGACGAGGCCGGCATCCGTGTCGTGCGCACCTACGGATCGAGCGAGACGGCCGGCGGCTGCGTGTACGACGGCATCCCGCTCGACGGCGTGGGCGTGCGGATCGTCGACGGAGAGGTGCAGGTGTCGGGGCCGACTCTCGCGGACGGCTACCTCGGCGACCCGGCGCGCACCGCCGCCGCGTTCGTGCGCGACGAGGCGGGTGTGCGCTGGTATCGCACCGGCGACGCCGGTCGCTTCGACGGTCGGCTGACGGTCACCGGCCGCCGCGACAACGTCATCGTGTCGGGTGGAGTCAACGTCTCGCTCGACCGTGTCGAGCGGATCGTCCGCACCCTGCCCGGATTCGTCGATGCGGTCGTGGTGCCGGTCGCCGACGAGCGCTGGGGTGAGGCATCGATCGTCGTCGCGGTCGGCGCCTCGTCGTCGGATGCGCCGGCCGATCCCGACCTTCCGACCCTCCGCGACCTCGTCGGCGATGAGCTCGGCGCCCCGGCGCGGCCGCGTGCCATCCTTCGGGTGCCGCGACTGCCGACGCTCTCCAGCGGTAAGCCCGACCGGGCCGCCCTCACGGCGCTCGCGCGCACGTGGGCGGAGAGCCCCGGCGACAGCCGCTGATGCGGGCCGTCGGCGTCACAGCGGATCCATGCCCATCCGGGCATAGGATTCTGGCGTGGCAGGCAGCACCCGGAAGAAGAAGTCGCGCGCGGCGCATCACGCGAAGCAGAAGCCGCGCGGCAATCCGCAGCGCGCGCGTGTGTCGGGCGATCCCGCGCACGTGACACGGGCCACCGCGCGCGACTGGATCGGCGCCGCGCGCCTGCGGACGCTCCCGCTCGCCGTCGCGCCCGTGGTCATCGGCACGGGGGCGGCTCGTCTCGACGGGACGCCGCTGCGCTGGGTGCTGGCCCTGTGCTGCCTGGTCGTGGCGGTGGCGATCCAGATCGGCGTCAACTACGCGAACGACTACAGCGACGGCATCCGCGGTACCGACGACCACCGCGTCGGCCCCGCCCGCCTCACCGCCTCGCGTCGGGCGAAGCCGCGCACCGTTCTCACGGTCGCCTTGGTCTTCTTCGCCATCGCGGCCGTGGCGGGCATGGCCATCATCATCCGTACCGGTTACTGGTGGATGGCCCTCATCGGGGCGGCCTGCCTCGTCGCCGCGTGGTTCTACACCGGCGGAAAGCGACCCTACGGCTACGCGGGACTGGGCGAGCTGTTCGTCTTCGTGTTCTTCGGCCTCGTCGCCACGGTGGGCACCACGTTCGTGCAGATCGGGACGGTCCCGCAAGAGAGCTGGTTCGGCGGCGTGATCGCCGGCCTGCTGGCCTGCGCCGTGCTGCTGGCGAACAACCTCCGGGACATCGATCAGGACCGTCTCGCCGGCAAGCGCACCCTCACCGTGCGCATCGGTCGGCGCGCCACGCAGGTGCTGTTCACGGTGCTCGTCGTCATCGCCTTCGCCCTCGTCGCCATCCTCGCGGTGTTCTACCCGCTGGCATGGCTGGCGATGCTCGCGCTGATCCCCGCGGCGTGCGCCGTGCTGATCGTCTGGACGTACCGCGCACCGCGCGAGCTGGTCGTCGCGCTGGGGCTGACCTCGCTGACCTCGCTGGCCCTGTCGCTGCTGCTCTACTGGGCCTTCACCGGCTGAGCACACGCCCTCGCGGGGCGGCCGAGGAGCTCACTCCGAGGGCGTCGAGGTGACCTGGTCGGCCGCGGCATCCTCGGCGTCCTCGTCGCGGTCGCGGCGGGTGCGGCGCCGCGCGGCGAGACCTGCGGTCAGATCGTCGAGCGGGCGGCGCAGGAAGAGCACCGAGAGGCTGAGCCCGATGAGCGCGGCGAAGATCGCCGACAGCCAGTAATACTCGCGCATGATCGGGAAGAGCATCATGATCGCGAACGGCACGACGAACACCAGCAAACGAAGGACGGTGTAGACGAGGGCCGAACGGACACGCATGCGTCCAGCCTACGCGCGCGGCGTCGCGCCGCCGACCTCGGATCTCGCAGTGTTCGCGCCGCCTAAGATGGAAGGGTGGTGCGCATTCTGCTGCCTCTGGCGCTGTTGCTGATCGCCTTCTGGGTGTACAGCATCGTCGACTGCGCCCTGCAGCCGCCCACGCGTCACCGCGGCGTCAGCAAGCCGCTGTGGATCGTCATCGTCGTGCTGCTTCCGGTCATCGGCGGCCTGATGTGGTTCGTGGTCGGTCGCGGCCGAGCGCGGCCCCAGAACGCTTTCCGCGCACCCGACGACAACCCCGACTTCCTCGGGAGCCTGCGCAGCGTCTCGATCGCCGATCAGGACGAGCGCATCCGTCGCCTCGAAGAGGAGCTCGCCGCCCTCGACGCCGAGGGGCCCGATCCCGACCGCGGCCCGCAACCGCATCCGCCGGTGAGCGGCGACGACGACCCGGACGAGCACCGTCGCGGCAGCGTCGCCTGACATGGACGACAGCGCTCTCGCCGGTCGTGCACCGGCGACGGATGCCGCGGCCGCCCTGCTCGGACGCCTGGCGGAACTCGGGGTCGCCCACATCGTCGTCAGCCCCGGCTCGCGCTCTCAGGCGCTTGCCCTGGTCGCCGCCGAGCTGGAGAGTCGCGGCGACGTACGCGTGCACGTGCGCATCGACGAACGCGTCGCCGGTTTCACCGCGCTCGGCATCGGCCGCGAGTCCGGCATGCCCGCCGCCGTCGTGTGCACCTCCGGCACCGCGGTCGCGAATCTGCTGCCCGCGGCTCTCGAAGCGCATCACGCCGGCGTGCCCCTGCTGCTGCTCACGGCCGACCGTCCTCCCGAGCTACGCGGCGTCGGCGCCAACCAGACGACGCGCCAGCCCGGAATGTTCGCGCCGAACATGCGTCTGGAAGAAGACCTGCCCGTGCCCGACGCGCTCGATGCGGACGGCACCGGCGAGCAGTCGATGATGCTCCGCCGGGTCGCGGAGGACGCGGTCGCGGCCGCCCTCGGCGCGGGCACGAGGCAGGCCGGACCGGTGCACCTCAACCTGCCGCTGCGTGAGCCCCTCGCCGGTGTGCTGCCGTCGTGGCTGGGCACGACCGAGCTCGACCTTCCCGCGCCCGCGCTCGGCCCCGACGTCGCCGGCGACGAGCTGAGCGCGACCGAGCCGTCGGGAGCGCTCTACCAGGGCGGCGGCGGCATCGGCGAGGCGAACCATCCCGCCGACCCGGAGGTCGATCCGCACGTGCTGGTGCGTGGCCCCCGCACCGTGGTGATCGCCGGGGCCGATGCCGGCCCCGCTGCCGAGGCGCTCGCGCACGCGGGCGGCTGGCCGCTGATCGCCGAGATCGTCAGCGGCGCCCGCTTCGGCCGTAACGTCGTCCACGGCTACCGCGGGCTGCTGCGCGACCCGGAGCTCGGCGGCCGCATCGAGCGCGCCGTCGTCTTCGGTCATCCGACGCTCACGCGCGAGGTCACGGCGCTGCTGTCGCGTGCCGAGGTCGAGGTGCTCGCCGTGCGCGGGCCGGGAGAGCCCCTGAACCTCAACGGCGTCTCGGTCTCCGTCGACGCCGTCGTGGCCGCCGTCGGCGACATGGACCGCGACTGGTTCGGCGCCTGGATGCGGGCCTCGCGCGCGGCGGCCGTCGATCTCGCCCCGCCGGCTCCGGATGCCGCCGCGCTGTCGTCTGCGGTGCCGGCCGAACGCCTCGGCGCCATCGCGTCCGAGCTCGCCGTCGCGCGCGCCCGGATCGACCGCGCGGGACTCGTCGATGCCGTGTGGCGGGCGACCTGGCCGCACGACCGCCTGTTCTTCGCTTCGTCGCGCCTCGTGCGTGTGGCTGACGGCGTGCTCGCCGGCAAGAAGGTGCCGGTCCACGCCAACCGCGGTCTCGCCGGCATCGACGGCACCATCGCAACCTGCATGGGGATCGCGATCGCGAGCCAGGCCGGCGGCGACGTCGGCGTGACCCGCGTGCTGACCGGAGATCTCGCGTTCCTCTACGACGTGGGGGCGCTCTTGCTGCCGGTCGGCGAGACGGCGCCGCGGCTGCAGGTCGTCGTCGGCAACGACGGCGGGGGCACGATCTTCGACGGCCTCGAGGTCGCCGAGATCGCCGGGCCCGACGCCATGCAACGCGTGCTCTACACGCCGCAGGACGTGGATCTGGCCCCGCTGGCCGCCGCATACGGCTGGGAGTACGTGCGCGTCGCCACGCGCGCCGAGCTCGACCAGGCCCTCACCGCCCGCGTCGTCGGGCGACAGATCATCGAAGTCGCCCTCGCTCGCTGAACGTCCTGGCCCTATCCGCCTGCCCGCGCCATGATGTGGGGATGACCGCGAAAAGCCAGAAGAACTGGAACGCCGATCCCGCCGACCTCCTGCGCGCCGGCCCGGGTTTCCGTCTCGCCGACCTCGATCCGGCATCCACTCCGGGCTACGACGGCGACAAAGACCAGGGACAGAGCGACCTCGAGGCGGGTGCGGACGAGCTCGATGAGCTGCAGGAGCGCCTCTACGCGCAGAGCCGTGTCGAAGAGGGCGCTCCGGCAGTGCTGCTGGTGCTGCAGGCGATGGACTCCGCGGGCAAGGGCGGCATCGTCCGCCACGTGGTCGGATCGGTCGATCCGCAGGGCGTCGCGCTCGCCGCGTTCAAGAAGCCGACGCCCGAGGAACTCGCGCACGACTTCCTGTGGCGCATCGAGAAGCGTGTGCCCGCACCCGGCTTCATCGGGGTGTTCGACCGGTCGCACTACGAGGACGTCCTCATCGGCCGGGTGCGGGCGCTCGCGCCTGCCGACGAGATCGAGCGCCGCTACGACGCCATCGTCGCCTTCGAGAAGGGGCTCGTCGATCGCGGCATCCGCATCGTCAAAGTGATGCTGCACATCTCCGCCGACGAGCAGAAGAGCCGGCTGGGGGAGCGGCTGGAGCGGCCCGACAAGCACTGGAAGTACAACCCCGGTGACGTCGATGAGCGCCGCCTGTGGGACGAGTACATGGCGGCCTACCAGACGGTGTTCGAGCGCACCTCGACGCCCGAAGCCCCGTGGTTCGTCGTGCCCGCGAACCGCAAGTGGTACGCGCGTCTGGCCGTCCAGGCGCTCCTGCTGGATGCCCTCGAAGACATCGATCCGCACTGGCCCGCCGCCGACTTCGACGTCGCGGCCGAGAAGAAACGCCTCGCCGATAGCTGACCCCGGGCGCGCCCTACGCCAGGGCGTCGACGATCGGGCGGAACTTCACGCGGGTCTCGAGCATCTCGGCCTCGGGGTCGCTGCCGGCGACGATCCCGGCGCCGGCGTGCGCGCGGAACGGGATGCCGTCGGCATCCGCCGCCGCGAGATCGAACTGGGCCCCGCGCAGCGCGATCGCCCACTCGCCATCGCCGTTCACGTCGACCCACCCGACGGGTCCGGCGTAGCGGCCACGGTCGAACGGCTCGATGCGACGGATCGCGGCCAGGGCGGCGGCCGTCGGCGTTCCCGCGACGGCCGCCGTCGGGTGCAGCACCCCCAGCAGGTCGAGGGCGGAGGTCTCGGGGGCGGTCGTGGCCTCCACATCGGTCGCGAGGTGCCAGACGTTCGGCAGCGCGAGAGTGAACGGCTGCTCCGCGGCCGCCAGCGCGCTCGCGTGCGGCGAGAGGGCGTCGACGAGACTGCGCACGGCGTACTGGTGCTCGGCGAGGTCCTTGGCGCTCGTCGCCAGGCGCAGCGCCGCCTCGCGATCGGCATCCGGTCCCGACCCCCGCGCGACGGTGCCGGCCAGCACGCGCGCGGTCACCTGGCCGCCCGAGACGGTGACGAGCGTTTCGGGGCTCGCGCCGATGAGCCCGTGCACGGCGTAGACCCACGTGTCGGGGTACGCGGAGGCGAGCGAGCGTGCGAGTCGGCGCAGGTCGGCGCCGGCGGGAACCGTGCCGGCCAGCTCCCGAGCGAGCACGACCTTGCTGACCTCTCCGGCGGCGATGGCGGCGAGCCCGGCACGGACCGCATCCTGATAGCCCTCCGGAGTCAGCGCGCCGGGTCCCACCGCGGCCGACCAGTGCGGGCCGTAGCCGATCGCGCGGGGCTCGTCGGGCTCGGGGGCGCCGTCGTCGGGCAGCACCCAGCTCACCCAGGTGCGGCCGTCGCGCGTGCCGATCGTCATCCGCGGCACCGTCAGCACCGCGGTCGCGGCCGACTGCACGTCGAACGGCAACGCGCCGAAGGCGATCAGGCCGCTGCCGGAAACGCCGACGTGGTCGTCCACCGTCGCCGCCGCCGCAACCGCGCGCCAGCGGTCGGCGAGGGTCGCGGCATCCGCCGCCGGCACCTCCATGCGCAGCGCCGAGCCGACGCCCACGAGCCACGATCCCCGTCGCGCCCACACCAGGGGGTTGGCCGGGTCGGCGTATTCGAGCAGGTCGTCGATCGCGGCGATCTCCCGGCTCACGATGCGCAGGCGGGGTGGCAAGAGCGGCGCGGAACTCACCCGATCAGCCTAATCCGCCGGGCGCACGCCGCAGCCGGGCGCCGAAGGTGAGGGCGGGTTAGGCTCCCGCCATGACCGATCGACCCGCGCCCGGCACCCCGCTCGTCTTCCGCTGGCGCAAGTGGGACGGCGCGCCGCACTGGGAGCACGAGTGCGTGTATCTCGGCAGCGACGTCCACGGCGACTGGGTCGGTCAGCGCGACGGCTGGCGCAGTGCCCGACCGGGCGTCGACACGGTCAGCGACGGCGACAACGTCACCCTGATCCCGCCGAGCGGCGAATACGCCGCCACCCTCAACGCGACCCACCCGCGCATCGCGATCTACATCGATGTGGCGTGGGATCTGCGATGGGATGCCGCGGCGGACCCCGCCGGCATCCCGAGCCCCACGGGCATCGACATGGATCTCGACGTCGTGCGTGCCCGCGACGGCCGCGGCACCTGGATCGACGACCGCGACGAGTGGGACGAGCATCGCGTGCAGTACGGGTATCCCTTGGACATCGTCGAGCGCCTCGAACGCGTCGCCCTCGAGCTCGAGGTCGAGGTCCGTGCCGAGCGGGCGCCGTACGACCAGGCGACGGCGGCGCGCTGGCTCGCCGTTCTCGCGGCGCTGCCTCATCGCTGAGAGCCGCCGCGCTGCCGCGCCGCCGCGCTGCCGCGCTGCCGCGAGCGCGCCTAGGATCGAAGGGTGAGTGAACACCGCGCCGACCTGGGCAAGGATCCGTCCCGCGTGAGCGGCATGTTCGACGAGGTCGCCGCCGGTTACGACCGCACGAACACCGTGCTGAGCCTCGGCAACGACCGGCTGTGGCGCATCGCCACGACGCGTGCCATTGCCCCGCGGCCCGGCCAGCGCATCCTCGACCTCGCCGCCGGAACCGGCGCGAGCTCGGTCGCCCTGGCGCGCAGCGGCGCAGAGGTGGTGGCCGGCGACTTCTCGCCGGGCATGATCGCCGAGGGCCGCCGTCGTCACGGACACGTGCCCAACGTCACCTTCGTCGAAGCCGATGCGATGGCGCTGCCGTTCGCCGACGGCGAGTTCGACGTCGTCACCATCTCGTTCGGCCTGCGCAACGTCAACGACCCGAAGAAGGCGCTCGCCGAGATGCTGCGGGTGACCGCCCCCGGCGGCATGCTGCTGGTGTGCGAGTTCTCGCACCCGCAGAACCCCGCGTTCGCGAGCCTCTACCGGTTCTACAACGACCGGATCCTGCCGACGGTGGCGCGCAGCGTGAGCTCGAACGCCGACGCGTACGACTACCTCAACGAGTCGATCAAGGACTGGCCCGACCAGGTGACGCTCTCGTCGTGGATCCGCGACGCCGGCTGGACCCGCGTCGCCCACCGCGACCTCACCTTCGGCATCGTCGCGCTGCACCGCGCGGTCAAGCCGCTCGTCTGAGCCCCGTTTCGACTCGCTGCCCTCGCTCACCGAGCGGGCGAGACAGCGACTCCCGGTCGTTGAGCGAGGGCGCGCAGCACCCGAGTCGAAACGGCCTCCGCGACCGCGGGTGCGACGGCCGCGGGTAGGCTGGGAGGGTGACTGCGAGCTCCTCCGCTGCCGGTGCGCGATTGACGGCCAACCTCGGTCTGGCCGAGCGTGTGCTCGCCGGTCCCCGGATGCGCAAACTGCTCGCCGTCGTCGAGGACGGCCTCGACCGCGTCGAGGACACCCTCGCCCGTGAGCTGCGCGTCAGCGACGCCCTCGCCGATGCCACGACCCGCTATCTCTACGAGGCAGGCGGCAAGCGGGTGCGGCCCATGCTCACCCTGCTCACCGCGCAGCTGGGCGAAGGCACCACAGAGAACGTCATCACGGGTGCCACGGCCCTGGAGATGACCCACCTGGGCTCGCTCTATCACGACGACGTCATGGACGGCGCGGACGTGCGTCGCGGGGTGCCCAGCGCCCACGCCGTCTGGGGCAACAACGTCGCCATCCTCACCGGCGACCTCATGTTCTCGCGCGCCAGCCAGCTCATGGCGCAGATCGGCGAACGCGCGATCCGTCTGCAGGCCGACACGTTCGAGCGTCTCGTCCTCGGACAGATGCACGAGACGGTCGGCGCTCAGGCCGGTGAGGACCCCGTCGAGTTCTACCTCCAGGTGCTGGCCGACAAGACCGGATCGCTGATCGCGGCATCCGCTCAGGCCGGCATCCTGTTCTCGGACGCGCCGTCGGAGTACCGCCGTCCCGCGCTGGAGTACGGCGAGAAGGTCGGCGTGGCCTTCCAGTTGCTCGACGACGTCATCGACCTCTCCGACGATCCCACCGAGACCGGCAAGGTCCCCGGTACCGACCTGCGCGCCGGCGTGCCGACCATGCCCTACCTGCTTCTCGCCCGGGCCGCCGACCCGGCCTCGCGCGCGCTGAAGGCCACGATCGACGACGGCGTGGCGCGCATCGCCGACGGGGCAGACCCCGCGATCCTCGATGAGGCGATGCAGCAGCTGCGTACGCACGCCGTGACGGCCGAGACCCGTGCGAAGGCGTACGAGTGGGCGGATGCCGCGATCGCGGCGATCGATCCGCTTCCGGCCGGTCCCGTGCGCGATGCGCTGGTCAAACTCGCCCACGTCATCGTCGACCGCTCCAGCTGATCGCGTCTCGACCCGGGCCTGCCGGCCCTCGCCCCACGACCGGATGAACACGAAGGACACACCCATGACCAAGCTGAGGCTGGCCATCGTCGGCGCGGGCCCCGCCGGCATCTACGCGGCGGACATCCTGTTGAAGGCCGAGCGCAAGTTCGACGTCTCGATCGATCTGTTCGACCACCTTCCCGCTCCCTACGGACTCGTGCGCTACGGCGTCGCCCCCGACCACCCCCGCATCAAGGGGATCATCACCGCCCTTCGCGACGTGCTCGATCGCGGTGACATCCGCATCTTCGGCAACGTCCGCTTCGGTCAGGACCTCACCCTCGACGACCTGAAGCAGCACTACAACGCCGTCATCTTCGCCACCGGTGCGATCAAGGATGCCGACCTCGACATCCCCGGCATCGATGCGGCCGGCTCGTTCGGCGCGGCCGACTTCGTCAGCTGGTACGACGGCCACCCGGACTTCCCGCGCGAGTGGCCGCTGGATGCGGCATCCGTCGCCGTGATCGGAAACGGCAACGTCGCGCTCGACGTCGCGCGTGTGCTCGCCAAGCACGCCGAAGACCTCCTCGTCACCGAGATCCCCGCGAATGTGCAGGCCGGGCTGGAGGCTTCGCAGGTGACCGACGTGCACGTGTTCGGTCGACGCGGCCCCGCCCAGGTGAAGTTCACGCCGCTGGAGCTGCGCGAGCTCGGCGAGCTGCGCGACGTCGACATGGTCGTCTACGACGAGGACTTCGACTACGACGAGGCGTCGCGCACCGCGGTCGCCAGCAACAAGCAGGTCATGGTCATCGACCGGGTGCTGCAGTCGTGGCGTCAGCGGCCGGGCGTCAACAACGCCGGAGGCGCGGCGTCGCGCCGGCTGCACCTGCACTTCTGGGCCAAGCCCGTCGAGGTGAAGACCGACGACAGCGGCCGCGTCGCCGCTCTCGTGTACGAGCGCACCCGTCCGGACGGTCAGGGCGGCGTCATCGGCACCGGCGAGCTGCGCGAGGTGCCGATCCAGCAGCTGTACCGCGCCGTCGGCTACTTCGGATCGCCCCTGCCGGGCGTGCCGTTCGACAAGAAGCACGGCGTGATCCCCAATCACGAGGGTCAGGTGCTGCACAAGGACTCCAACGAGCGCGTGCCCGGCGTCTATGCGACCGGCTGGATCAAGCGCGGCCCGGTCGGACTCATCGGGCACACGAAGTCGGACGCGATGGAGACGATCAGCCACCTCATCAATGACCAGGCGTCGTGGTGGCAGCCCGCCGACCCGTCGCCGGAGGCGATCCCCGCCCTGCTGGCCGAGCGCGGCGTCGCCTGGACGGATCTGGACGGGTGGCACCGCCTCGACGAGCACGAGGTCGCTCTCGGCGCCCCGCACGAGCGTGCGCGCATCAAGGTCGTCGACCGGGACGAGATGGTCCGGGTCTCGCGCGGCGAGTAAGCCGTCGGTTCGGGCGGAGATGTCGCGTCGGGAGGTCGTTTTCGCGGCATCCGTCCTCCCGAACGGAAATCTCCTCCGCTGGCGCGCACGGGTGGGCCTGCTTCGACTCCTCCCCAGCGGGGCGAGGCGACAGGTTGTGCACGGATGCCGCGGCGCGCGGGGTCGCCGGCTGTGGCTCGGGTCACGATGTCGCACATGGATGCCGCGACGTGGGCCCGTGCACGCGGAGGCGTGGTCCGCAGCGATCGGATCGCTCGAGCCGGATACGGGCGCGGTGCGCTCGACCGCGCGGTGGCGCGGCGGGAGCTGGTGCGCGTGGCTCGCGGCTGGCTGGCCGTACCGGATGCCGACCCGCACCTGACCGCGGCGGCACGGTCGGGCGTGGTGATCTCGTGCGTGACGCAGGCGCGCCGGCGCGGCTGGTGGGTGCACGACGACGACGCGCGCGTTCACGTCGCCGCTCACGCTCACGCCGGGAGGGCGCCGACGGCCACCGCGGTCGTGCACTGGGCGCGGCCGGTGGTGCCGCGGCATCCGGATGCACTGGTCGATGCTCCCGAGAACGTGCTCGCTGCGGTCGCCGCGTGCCAACCGTTCGAGGTCGCGTTGGCGGTGTGGGAGTCGGCTCTGCGGAAGGAAGAGGTCAGCGCCCCGGCGCTGGCACGGCTTCGCCTTCCGGCCTGTGCGCGCCGTGTGCTCGCGGCGGCGGAGGTCTGGTCCGACTCGGGATTGGAGACGATCGTCGTGCCCCGGTTGCGGTGGATGCGTCTGTCGCTGCGGCGCCAGATCTGGATCGCCGGCCACCGCGTCGACCTGCTCATCGGCGAGCGGCTCGTCCTGCAGATCGACGGCGGCCACCATGTCGGAGCGCAGCGCGATGCCGACAACGCGCACGATGCCGCCCTCATGCTGCTCGGGTATCACGTGATCCGCGTCGGCTATCGACAGGTGATCCATCAGTGGGAGCAGGTGCAGGACGTGCTCATGCGTGCGGTCGCCCAGGGACTCCACCTCGCGCGCTGAACCGCCCGGGAGGAGATGCCGCGTCGGGAGGTCGCTGCCGCGGCATCCGTCCTCCCGAACGGAAATCTCCTCCGCTATCCCCGTCGCCCCGCACAGAGGGGCCGCGGATAGGCTGGCGACATGGTGGGCGAGTGGGTCGCAGACATCCTCGGGCCGGGCTTCGAGCAGCTCACGCTCGAGCTCGGCGTGGACGCCGCTCCCGCCACCCTCGTGCGATCCCTCCCGCGGATGCCGTGGCTGCGACCGTTGAACGGTGTGGACGTGCTGTACGTGCACGGGTGGTCGGACTACTTCTTCCAGACGGAGCTGGCGCACTTCTGGACGGGCCTCGGTGCCCGGTTCTACGCCCTGGACCTGCACGGATACGGCCGGAGCCTGCGCCCGGGGCAGATCCCCGGATACGTCACGACGCTCGACGACTACGATCCCGACATCGCCGCCGCCCTCGCCGCGATGGGCACGCACGATCGCGGCCGGCGGCTCGTGCTGCTGGGGCACTCGACGGGAGGACTCACCCTGAGCCTCTGGGCGGCACGGCATCGCGGCGCGGCCTCCGCCGTCGTGCTCAACAGTCCGTGGCTGGAGCTGCAGACGGGTGCGATCGGGCGTCAGGCCATCGCCCCGATCATCGCGATGCGGGCACGCTTCGACCCTCTCGGCGCGCACCCAGTCGTCGATCTCGGCTTCTACACGCGCGCGCAGCGCGAACTGGGGACCCTGCCCGACAGTCCCGAAGGCTGGCGTCCCGAGCGGGGCTTTCCCACCCATCCGGGGTGGCTCGCCGCCGTGATGCGGGGTCACGCCACGGTCGCCGGCGGCCTGACGATCGACGCCCCGGTGCTCACCCTGCTCTCGGCCGCGTCGACCACGCCGCTGCAGTGGACGCCGGAGATGACCTCCACCGACAGCGTGCTGGTGGTCGCCGACATCGCCCGGGCGGCGACGCGGGTCGGCTCTCTCGTGACGGTCGCGCACATCGACGGCGCGATCCACGACGTGTTCCTGTCGGCGCCGAAGCCGAGGGATGCCGCGTACGGCGTGCTGCGCCGGTGGCTCGTCTCGGGCGCGCTGGGCTGATCCGCGCCGCTCAGCCGCCGGCGGTGGGAGTCGGGGACGGGCTCACGCTCGGCGACGGCGACGGCGCCGGGCCGCCGAGCAGCGAGGGGTGGGTCAGCTTCCACCAGTCGTCGGGAGGGGCGATCGTTCCGCGCACGGCCACCGCGACGCTGGCACTGCGGCCGCCGGAGGTCCACGTGGCGATGCCGATCTGCTGGCCGTCCTGGCCGGTCGGCGCAATCGTCAGCGTGATCGATGCGGTGATCGGCGTATCGGACCACGTGAGCAGGCTCTCGTCGCGTGACAGCACCAACTGCGCCTCCCCGCCCCAGGGGCTCGTCACCGTGCCGACCGGTGTTCCCGCTTTCGCGACCGGCACCAGGTGCACGCCGGCGGCGACGCTGCGCAGCGCGGTGGTGACATCGGCATCCACCTGCTCCCGCGACTGCCCATCGAGCGAGACGCCGACGATCTTCAGCGGTTCGCCCAGTCCGGGGTTGCTCGTCGCGGTGTAGAGCAGTGCGAACGTCCCGGCGCCGAGGTTGCCCGTCTTCAGGCCGGTCACACCGTCGCTGCCGAGCAGATCGTTGGTGTTGTCCACCTCTCCGACCGTCGGGACGGTGGCTGACGGCATCGACGTGATCCGGGCGAGCGCGGGATTGGCCGCGGCGAGCTGTCCGATGGCGAGCAGATCACTCGGTGTGCTCGTGTTGCGCTCATCGATGCCGGTGGGCTCGACGATCGTCGTTCCGTTCAGCTGGTGAGCCTGGAGCCACGTGCGCGTCGCGGAGACGTAGCCCGAACGGGAGCCGAAGGCCCACATCGCCACCGCGTCGGCATAGTTGCTCGCCGACGGCAGCAGCATGGTGGTCAGGGCGTCGCGCAGCGACATGGAGCTGCCGGTCGGCATGGCGGCCACCGTCGCGCCGAGCACGTAGTACTGGTCGTACAGGTCGTGGTCGGCCTTGTCGAACGTGATCGTCGGACCGGGGTCGTCGGCGCTCTGCAGCGGATGAGCGTCGAGCACGACGAGCGCGGTGATCAGCTTGCTGATGCTCGCGATCGGTCGGGGCTGGTCGTCACCGCTCACCGCGTGCAGTCCCGCCGCCCCCAGATCGCCTGCGGCGCCGACCACCGAGATCGCGGCGGCCCGTCCGGAGGGCATCGCCAGCGCTGCCGGGGCGCCCGGCGCCACGGTCGGAACGCGTGTCGTCGTCTCGAGCGCGGGCAACGGCGCCGAGAGGGCCCACGCCGTGTAGCCGCCGGCGCCGGCGACGATCGCGAGCACGACACCTGCGGCGATCAGCCAGCCACGGCGGCGGCGGCGCCGACGCCGGCGCAGGCGCTCGGCATCCTCGGCGGACAGCGACACGTGCGACGCACCGCTGGGGGCCGAGGCCATCAGGTCGGCGAAGTCCTCGAGCCCGTCGTCGTGCGGCATGGTCATCGGCCTCCCCGTGCGGTGACGGCGCACGCCGGGAGCCGCGGCATGACAGCGGAGGAGCTCACTCTGCGAGCGTATCCGGTCGCGCACGCGGCGAGAGCCTCCATACCGTGTCGGCGGGCGCTTCGGCAACCCATCCGGGCGTCGGGCGCGAGCATGGCAGGATTTCGGAGCGGACACCCGATCCGATCGGGCCACGGCTCCGAACAAGAGGCAGCTACGCCCATCCCGAAGGAGAGCTCCGTCCGTGAGAGAAGTCTCGACTGCGCCGCTTGCCGACCTGTCGGCGTACCGCAATGTCACCGACCTGCTGACGCGTCGGGTCGACGAGGCTCCCGACCACGTCGCCTTCGACGTGCGCGACGGAGAACGGTGGCGGCCGGTGACGACAGCCGCCTTTGCCGCCGAAGTGCGCGCGGTCGCCAAGGGGCTGCTGGCCGACGGCCTGCAAACCGGCGACGCCGTGGCGATCATGGCCCCGACGCGCTACGAGTGGGCCGTCGCCGACCTGGCCGTCTGGTTCGCGGGAGGCGTCGTCGTGCCCGTGTACGACTCCTCCGCGCCGAGCCAGGTCGCGGCGATCGTCGCCGACGCCGGCGTGCGCGTCGCCTTCTTCGGTGACGAGCGCTCCCGGTCCGCGTTGACGGCGGCCGGAGTGCCGACCGTCCTGTCCCTGACGCGTGGCCTGGCCGACCTCGCCGCTCGCGGCGGCCTCGTCGACGACGCCGTGCTCGAGCGTGCCCGCACGGATGCCGGCCCCACCTCGCCCGCGACGATCGTCTACACCTCGGGCACGAGCGGCACGCCCAAGGGCGTCGTCCTCAGCCACGAGAACTTCCTCGGGCAGGTGCTCAACATCGCCGCCGCGTACTCCGACATCGTGCGCGCGGACGGCAGCACGATGATCTTCCTTCCCCTGGCGCACGTGCTGGCCCGGGGGCTGCAGCTGATCTGTCTCGCCAGCGGCATGCGCATCGCTCACCTCTCAGAACCGTCGGAAGTCGTCGCCTCGCTCGCGGAGCTGCGCCCGACGTTCCTCGTGGTCGTGCCCCGCATTCTCGAGAAGATCGCCGCGGCGGCCCGGGCCAAGGCCGCCGACAAGCACCTCGGGCGGGTCTGGGATGCCGCGGTTCGCACCGCCACAGAGCTTGCACGACGTGAGGAGCAGATCGACGACGGCCAGACGCCGGCGTCGTCGTGGAGCCTACGGGTGCGTCGCCGCGTGTTCGACGCCCTCTTCTACCGTCGCATTCGCGCCCTCATGGGCGGGCGCATCGGCTACGTGCTCTCGGGCGGCGCGACGTTGCCGTCGCGGCTGTCTTTGCTTTTTCGCGGCATGGGTGTTCCGGTGATCGAGGGGTACGGGCTGACCGAGACGACCGCGCCTCTCACCGGCAACCTTCCCGGTCGCATCCGCTCGGGCACCGTCGGGGTGCCGCTTCCCGGCTCGACCGTGCGCATCGCCGACGACGGCGAGGTGCTCGCGAAGGGCGTCGGTGTGTTCGCCGGCTATCGCAACGCGGACGATGACCGTGACGCCTTCGTCGACGGCTTCTTCCGCACCGGTGACCTCGGCAGGCTCGACGAGCGCGGCCGTCTCGTGCTGGAGGGACGCGTCAAGGACGTCGTCACGACGTCGGGTGGCAAGACCGTCGCCCCCGCGCGGTGGGAAGCGGCGATCGAAGAGCACCCTGTCATCTCGTCCGCGGTGACCGTGGGGGAGGGGCGGCCGTATCTGACCGCGCTCATCGTGCTCGATCAGGACACGGTGACCGCCGCACGCGGCAGCGCCGTGGCGCTGGATGACCCCGACCTCCGCGCAGAGGTGCAGCGGGCCGTCGACGAAGCCAACGCGCTGGTCTCGCGCAGCGAGCAGGTGCGACGGTTCGCGCTCGTCTTCGCGGATGCCGAGGATCGCGAGATCGTGACACCGACGCTGAAGATCCGGCGTCGTCAGCTGCTCGATCGCGAGTCGGGCACCATCGACGCCCTCTACCTCTGACCCGCCCTCCTACGCCCCACAACCGGAGAACTCCCATGTCACAGCGCCCGGGCGCCATCCTCGTCACCATCCTCGTCGCGCTCGGCATCGGCGCAGCGCTCGCCGTCGCCGGCGGAAGCGCCGGCGCATCGTGGGGCGGCATCCCGCTGTTCGCGCTCGCGGTCGTCGTGGCATTCGCGATCCAGGTCGTCGCCTACATTCCGGCGGCGCTACTGTGTACCGAGAAGTTCTTCGATCTCACGGGAGGCCTGACGTTCGCACTGGTCGCGATCGTCTTGCTGGCGGCCGTCGCCCCGGCCTCGGTGCGGGCGTGGGTGCTGGCCGCCATGATCGTCGTGTGGGGGGTGCGGCTGTCCGTGTTCCTGTACGTGCGGGTGCACGCGCAGGGCGCGGACGGCCGCTTCGATGACATCAAGATCAACCCATTGGCGTTCCTGCGGGTCTGGATCATCCAGGGTCTGTGGGTCGCCGTCACGTCGTCGGCCGCGTGGGTCGGCATCACCGCTACCGCCGCGGGTGGGCTCGACGTCTGGATCGTCATCGGTGCCGTGGTGTGGCTCGTGGGCCTGCTCATCGAGGTCGTCGCCGACGGGCAGAAGGCGGCGTTCCGCAAGGATGCCGCCAACAAGGGGCGCTTCATCGATTCGGGCGTCTGGGCGTGGTCGCGGCATCCGAACTACTTCGGCGAGATCCTCGTCTGGGTCGGCGTCGCGATCGTCGCGCTGCCGGCGGCCGTGGGCTGGCAGTGGGTCACCGTGATCTCGCCGCTGTTCGTGATCCTTCTGCTGACGCGGGTGAGCGGCATCCCGATGCTGGAGAAGCGCGCCGACGCGCGCTGGGGTGACGAGCCCGCATACCAGGAATACAAGAAGCGCACGCCGGTGCTGGTGCCCGGTTTCGGCCGCGGGTAGGGCCTCGGGCGGCCGGGGCCTGAGACCCGCAACCTGCGAGAAGCAGCATTCCCGCGGCGGTCACCGCGGTCACCGCGGGCGCCGCTACCAGGCGGCGTGAGCGTCGTCGGATGTCATGCACGCCGAAACCTTACGGTTCCCGGTGATGAATCCGGTGAGTGCCCTCGCCCTCATCGCCCCGGTGCCTCGTCGCCCCGGCGCAGGCAATCTGCCCGGCGCAGGCAAAGACGGCCCAGATCGGCCTGTTCTCGGCAGATCGCCTGCGCCGAGCAAGCCGCTTCGCCCCGGTGCCCGGCTTACCGGTAGTTGACGAACTGCAGGTCGACGTCGAGGTCGGCCGCCTTCAGCATCCGCTGCACTTCCTGCAGGTCGTCGCGCGACTTGGACTGCACGCGCAGCTCGTCGCCCTGGATCTGCGCCTTGACCGACTTGGGTCCCTCGTCGCGGATGAGCTTGGTGATCTTCTTCGCATTCTCGGAGGAGATCCCCTCCTTGAGCGTGGAGGTGATGCGGTACTCCTTGCCGGAGGCCTGCGGCTCACCCGACTCGAGCGACTTCAGGGAGATGCCCCGCTTGATCAGCTTCGACTGGAACACGTCCAGCACGGCCTTCGCGCGCTCTTCACTGTTGGCCTTGATGAGGATCGCCTCGCCGCTCCAGTCGATCGACGCGTCGGTGCCCTTGAAGTCGTAGCGCTGCTCGACCTCTTTGCGGGCCTGGTTGAGCGCGTTGTCCGCCTCCTGGCGGTCGATCTTGGAGACGATGTCGAAAGAGGAGTCAGCCATGCGTGGCAGTCTAGCCGCGGCCGTGCGAGCAGTCCCAGGACGCCGAGCGGATGCCGAGCCCGCGCCCGCGGCCGGGCTCTTTCGTAGACTGGACGGATGCAGCCGCTCACGGAGAACCAGGTGCGCGCCGCCCTCGTCAACGCGACACCCGATGAGCTCGACCGCGTGGGCGTTCCGCTCTCTCTCGTGCTCGCGGACTGGGATCACCTCGATTTCCTCGCGTGGTCCGATCCGGACTTCCGAGGTCGGGGCTACATGATCGTCGAGCGTGACGGCGTGCCCACGGGGATCGTGCTGCGCGCGGCATCCGGATCCCGTCCGCGCGCGGCGATGTGCAACCTCTGCCACACGATGCAGCCCGGCAATCAGGTCGCCCTGTTCACGGCGCGACGGGCGGGGGATGCCGGGGATCGCGGCGACAGCGTCGGCACCTACATCTGCGCCGATCTGGGCTGCCACGAGAACGTCCGCCTTGCGGCGCCGCTCGCGCCGAGCGAGGTGCGTGCCAGCGTCGACCGCCGCATCGACGGGACGCGCCATCGCGTGGAGGCCTTCGTGGAGCGGGTCGTGGCCCCGCTCTGACGCGCGCGATGCGGCCCGTGGTTTTTCGGAACGCGTGCGGCCGGGTAAGATGGTTGATCGCGCCTCCGGTCGACTGCAAAAGCCGGGCGGGTGCGCACTTGGCGAGTTACCCAAGCGGCCAAAGGGATCTGACTGTAAATCAGCCGTCTTCGACTTCGGGGGTTCGAATCCCTCACTCGCCACCCACCGAAAGGCCCCGCAGATGCGGGGCCTTTCGCTTTCCCGCGTGCGCAGCGACACTCTCGCGCCGTCGCACCCGCGTGACAGGATGGGTGCACGGCTGGATGCCCGACGAAGGGGAGAGACATGACCGAACCGACGAGTTCACCGCAGTCGAACAAGATCCTGCGAGCGACGATCTGGGTCGCGATCGGCGCTCTGATCGCCGCCGCCCTCGTGTGCGTGGTGTGGGTACTGATCGGCGACTCGAACGGCATCGTGGGTAAGGCGTTCCTGACGATCCTGCTGCTGGCCGGCTTCGCCGGCGTCTCGATCGCCGAGTCGAACATGGCCCAGAACCGGCCCACCTGGCTCGCGCTGACGAGCATGATCTCGTGGGTGCTCATCCTGCTGGTGGGAGCGTTCCTCATCTGGATGCCGACCAGCGGCTACTTCGGCGCCGGCGCCGAGCGCGTGTTCAAGTTCATCGTCATCGCGCTCATCATCCAGGGGGCTCTCCTGCACGCACGCCTCTTCCTCAAAGCGTTCCAGCGGCACCAGACGACCTTCACCTCGATCGTCACCTACGTGACCATCGGGCTCGTCGTCATCCTCATGGTCATGCTCGTGCTGCCGCTGATGACCGACGAGTTCGTCACCTACCGTCCGCTCTACTGGCGCGTGGTCGTCGCGCTCGCGATCCTGTCGGCGGTGGGCACGGCGCTCCTGCCGCTGGTCAACGCCCTCTTCGCCCCGAAGCGTCCGCGCCCGCACCTCGCCGCCCCCTACGGTGCGGCTCCTTACGGTTCGGCCCCACTCCCCGTGGCGGCGCCCGCTGCCCCGGCTCAGCCGCCCGCGCCGGCACCGGCACCCGCTCCGGCGGCATCCGCACCGTGGCCCACCTTCGCCGACGGCGTCACGCCGCTGCCGGTGTTCCCCGACGGCTCGCCGGACTGGAACGCCTACTACACGGGTCAGCCCTCGCCCGGCGCACGCTTCTGGTTCACGGAGGGCGCAAGCGCCCCGACGGCTCCGGCCGCGCAGGGGCACGACGGGTACCCGCCGGCCCCGCCGCTGCCGCCCCAGCAGCACAGCTGAGGGTCAGTCGAGCATCTCCAGCGCCGCCATCGCGGCGTTATGGCCGCCGATGCCGCTGACGGCGCCGCCGCGGCGCGCGCCCGAGCCGCACATCAGCACCCGCTCGTGCGCCGTCGCCACGCCCCAGCGCTCGGCCGCCGTCTCGAGCGGCTCGTCGTCGCCCGCCCACGGCCACGACAACGGCCCGTGGAAGATGTCGCCGGCGGTCATGCCGAGCGATCCCTCCAGGTCCGTGGTCGTCCGCGCTTCGATGCACGGCGAGCCGTCGGGCGCGACGTACAGGCAGTCGGCGAGCGGTTCGGCGAGCACCGCGTCGAGCGAGCGGGTCGCGGCATCCACGAGCGTCGACCGGTAGTCGGCGCTCGTGACACCGGCAGCCAATCGGTGCGGAACCTGCAGTCCGAACAGGGTGAGCGTCTGCGCGCCCGACTGCTGCAGAGCCGGTCCGAGAATCGACGGATCGGTGAGGGAGTGGCAGTAGATCTCGGCGGGAAGGGGACGCGGGATGCCGCCGTCCACCGCGGCCGCGTAGGCGTCGTCGAGCTGGGTCATCGTCTCGTTGACGTGGAACGTGCCGGCGAAGGCCGCTTCGGGCGAGACCGTCGTGTGACGCAGCTGCGGCAGACGTGACAGCAGCATGTTGACCTTCAGCTGCGCGCCCTCCGGTGCCGCGTCGTCCGCGGGGTCCGCCGCGTCGCCGAGGAGCCGATCGAGCACCGCGGGGCCCACGCCGCTGAGAACCAGGCGTCCGGTGAGGATCTCGCCCGAGGCGAGCGTCACGGTGCCGCCGGGCGCGACCGCGCTTACGGTCGCATCGACGCGGATCTCGGCGCCCGCGCGGCGCGCCGCGTTCTCGAGCGCGGCGCTCACGCGGCCCATGCCGCCGACGGGAACGTCCCAGTCGCCGGTGCCGCCGCCGACCACGTGGTAGAGGAAGCAGCGGTTCTGGCGCAGGGAGGGATCGTCGGCCCAGGAGAAGGTGCCGATGAGGCCGTCGGTGAGGGCGATGCCGCGCGCGATGTCGGTGCCCAGCCCGTCGCGCAGCAGACCGCCCAGCGGTCGCGTCGTGAGCGCGTCCCAGAGCGCGGTGTCGGCGACTTCCGCTCGCATCTCGCCCGCGCGGCGCAGGGGCTCTGTCACCGAGGGGAAGACGGTCGCAGCGAGCGGGAGGAGGCGGTCGGTGAACGCCTCGAAGCGCTCCGCCTCGCGGAGGTCACCGGTCGTGCGGATGACGCTCGCGGTGGTGGCCGCGGCATCCGCGTTGTCGATGAGGATGCCGCGGGACGGGTCGGCGGGGTCGGGGGTGTACGACGAGTAGCGGCGCCGTCGCAGGTCGAGGCGCAGATCGAGGTCGTCGATGATCGTGCGAGGCAGCAGGCTCACGAGGTACGAGTAGCGCGACAGGCGCGCATCCACGCCCGCCCAGGGCTGCTCCGACACCGCGGCGCCGCCGACGTGGTCCTGCCGTTCCAGCACGACGACGCGCTTGCGCGCCCGGGCGAGATAGGCGGCGGCGGTGAGGGCGTTGTGTCCACCGCCCACGATCACGACGTCGTAGTGCGCGCTCATGAGGCCACGGTAGTGCGCGTAGCGTGGAGGCATGGTGGATGCCGCGCAGTGGGAAAAGATCGCCGTCGACATCGCACGGGAGGCCGGCGCGCTCGCGCGGCGTCGCCGGGCCGAGGGCGTCGCGGTGGCGGCGACCAAGTCCACCCTCGCCGACATCGTGACCGAGGCCGACCGCGAGGTGGAGCAGCTCATCCGCGACCGGCTGGCCGCAGTCCGGCCCGACGACGGCTTTCTCGGGGAGGAGTCCGACCCGCAGCCCGGCACGAGCGGTGTGACCTGGGTCGTCGACCCCATCGACGGCACGGTCAACTACGCCTACGGCATTCCGCAGTACGCGGTCAGCATCGCCGCCGTGACCGGGGAGGCGACGCCCGAGACGTGGGTGGCACAGGCCGCGGCGGTCTACAGCCCCGCCGTCGACGAGCTCTTCCACGCGCACCGCGGTGGAGGGGCCTGGCTCGGCGATCAGCCTCTGCACGTGTCGACGGTCACGGATGCCGGGGCCCTCCTCGCGACCGGTTTCGGATACGACCCCGCCACCCACGACGGCGACCTGGCGCGGGTGCGCCGGATGATGGTGCTCGCCCGCGACCTGCGTCGCGCCGGCGCGGCCTCGCTCGACCTGGCCTACGTCGCCGCCGGGCGGCTCGACGGGTACTTCGAGCGCGGGCTCAAGCCGTGGGACCACGCGGCGGGAGCGCTGCTGGTGACGGAGGCGGGCGGCATCGTCGGCGGTCGCCCGGGCGGCGCGCCCGGTGCGGAGATGACGATCGCGGCCGGTCCGGAGCTGTTTCCGCGGATGCGCGAGTTGCTGGAGGTGTGAGGCGTCCGCGGGTTGATAGGAACGTGGACCGTGTGTCCATGGCATTCCCAGCGACCACGATGTAGTGTTTACCCGATCGTTATCTTTGCCGGCCCGAACGGCGAAGCGATCCGAAGCCCGTAGTACGTCGTCGTGCGGAGCACCCTTCCGCGCGGCCTGACGAGAGCCTGTGTGATTTGACCCCCGACACCCCCGCGGCCGATGCGACGCCCTCGCGGCGTGCCAGCCGACGAACCGAGTCGGCCGCAACGCCGACCGGGCCGGGTGCACTGACCCGCGCTGAATACCGTCGCCTGGCTGCCCAGGCCGCCGCCGAGGCCGCTCCCGCGGACGACGTTCTCCCTGTCGCTTCTGCCGCCGTCGCCGAGGTGACGCAGCCCGAGGCGCCTGTCGAGTCCGCGCCCGCCGAGCCCTCCCTCGCCGAGTCGGTCGTCGCCGACGTCGCTGCGGCGATCGTCGCCGAAACCGTCGCCGGGGCACAACCCGACGAAGCCTCCCGTCGGCGTCTGCGCCGCGCCGCGCGAGCCGTGTTCGAATCGGTCGCCACCGAGGACGCATCCGCGGTCGCCGTGACGGTGGACGCCGCCGCGGCCGTCGACCACGAAGCGGATGCCGTGCCCGCTCCGGTCGCCGACCAGCTCCCGAGCGATTCCGCGTTCGTCGCGGCATCCGAGAGCTGCGACCTCGACGAGTTCGAGTTCGCTGCCCGCCTGTTCTCCTTCACGGGGGAGATGCCGGTGCAGCGTCCCTCGACCGCCGCTGCCGAGCCGGCGGAACCGGTTTCCGCTGCCGAGGCCGTCGTCCATGTCGCCGCACGCCGCCGCCCGCGTGGCGCGGCGATCGCCAAGCGGATGGCTGCGGCGTCGTTCTCGGTGGGCGTCATGGCGGTCGTCGGCCTGCTCGCGGTGGGCACGACCACGCCGGCGGCTGCGATCGCCTCGGCATCCGACTCGTCGAACACCGCCGCGCAGCCCACCGTCGTCGCCGCCAGTCAGAAGCTGACGAAGAGCTCGGATGCCGGTCAGATCCAGGCGTTCGTGGCTTCGGGAACCGATGCTCCGACCGCGCTGGATCGACCCGAAAGCTACAACGTCACGTCGATGTCGGAGCTTGCGGCCGAGTCGGGCGTGCGCCTGTTCGCGAACACGTGGGTGAACGACCCGTCGTCGCCCATCCAGTACCCGTTCCCCGTCGGGGTGCCGATCTCGGCCGCCTTCGGGTCCATCGCGTACCTCTCGGAGTTCGCTACCCCCCACAACGGCGTCGACCTGACCCCGGGTGAGGGCGCGGAGATCCACGCTGTCGCCGCGGGCACCGTGCGCATCGCGACCGAGTCCGGTGGCGATTACGGTGTGACGGTGCTGATCGACCACATCATCGACGGCCAGCTCGTCTCCACTCGCTACGGCCACATGCAGTACGGCTCGCTGCAGGTGAAGGTGGGCGACAAGGTCACCGCCGGACAGGTCATCGGCCGCGTCGGACAGACCGGTAAGGCGACCGGACCCCACCTGCACCTCGAGGTGCTGCTGGGGGGCACCACCCGCATCGACCCGATGCCGTGGCTGGCCGAGCACACCAAGCCCGGCCACACCGTCGGCTGAGCCGATTCTGTCGGACGCCCCGGCTCTGATATTCTTTTCTGGTTGCCCCGCGAGGGGTGGCACGCCCCGATAGCTCAGTGGCAGAGCACTTCCATGGTAAGGAAGGGGTCGTCAGTTCAATCCTGACTCGGGGCTCGCAGCATCCACATCTCGCCGTG